>JAESTY010000368.1 GCA_016763355.1 Immundisolibacteraceae bacterium | reverse complement strand
TTTTTTTCAGGTTTTTGCATTCAATTTGCATCGATGCATTGACCTCGGCGGGTAAAAACCCGTAGAATCGCGCGCCTTTTCTGCCAGTTCGAAACGTCAGCTTAAAAGCTCGGCCAATGGCGGTAAATTCAATTAACCAAAATTCACCAACAAAACAGTTTTGTTGTGTTAAATCAAATATTTAAAGGAACAGCCTAGATGGTGACAATTCGTCTATCCCGCGGCGGGGCAAAGAAAAAGCCTTTCTATCACATCGTTGTAGCCGATAGCCGGTTCCCTCGTGATGGCCGTTTTATTGAGCGTTTGGGGTTTTTTAATCCTGTGGCTAGTGGCGACGCTGAAAAACTCAGGTTTGACCTGGAACGGGCCGATTACTGGGTGAGCCAGGGTGCGCAGCCAAGTGATACCGTCAGTACTTTGATGAAACGGGCTCGCGTCTGAATCAGAAAAATCTAGACGACGGCGGTCGGACCCACGATGAGTGGGTAATCATGGGCACCATTGGTGCTCCCTGGGGGTTAAAAGGCTGGGTGAAAGTCTGGTCTGTTACCAGTCCGCCGGAAAGTTTGCTCGAACACAGCCAGTTTCGAGGGGAATCTCAGAACTGGACCGGTGAATTGAAGGTAGTAGAGTCGAAACCGCAGGGCCGTTTTCTGGCATTTAAATTTGCCGGCTGCGATAATCGGGATGCAGCTGAACGACTTAAAGGCGCCGAAATTCAGTTGCTGCGATCTAGTCTGCCGGCACCAGAGCCTGGTGAATATTATTGGCATGACCTGATTGGCCTGGACGTGACTACCCGTGAGGGGGTCCCGCTGGGTCAGATCGTTGAGATGATGGAAACTGGTGCCAACGACGTGATGGTCATTCAGGGCGAACGCCGTCGCTGGGTGCCCTATCTTGAGCCTGACGTGGTAGTTGAAATTAACTTGACCAAAAACTCCTGTCTGGTCGACTGGGATCCGGATTTCTGAGTTTTAATCTGGGGTTTTTGATCGGTAGAGTCGTTAGACTGGCTCGCAGATTGAGTTGAAGCGAGCGGAAATTCTGTGATTAAGAGTTTTCGGACGAAAAAGATGGGCCGTGATTATGTCTTTCCGTTTTGATCTAGTGACCCTGTTTCCGGGGCTGGTGGCGGACTACAGCCAATACGGTGTGCTGTCTCGGGCTTTGCGTGATGGCATCATTACCCTGCAGGGCTGGAATCCCCGCAATTTTAGCGATGACCGCAACCAGCGGGTAGATGATTCCAGTTACGGCGGTGGTCCGGGCATGGTGATGAAAGCTGAGCCAATAGCCAGGACTTTGCAGGCGATACGTGATGATTCTGTTGGTGTTAGACCGGTCATTTATCTATCGCCACAGGGTCGGCGAGTGGACCATGATCTGGTAAAATCTGCGGCCGCAGGCGAAGGCCTGATTTTGTTGGCGGGTCGATATGAAGGTATTGACGAGCGGTTGATTGACGAGCAGGTCGATGAAGAATGGTCGATCGGTGATTTTGTGGTCAACGGCGGTGAATTACCGGCGTTGATGATCGTAGAAGCGGTGACGCGACTACTGCCGGGTGCTTTGGGTGACGTGGAATCTGCCCAGCAGGATTCCTTTAGTGATGGGTTGCTGGATTATCCACACTACACAAGACCAGCAATGTACGGTGAGCGTGAAGTGCCAGCCGTGTTGATGAGTGGCGATCACCAGAAAATTAAGCGTTGGCGGATGAAGCAAGCGTTGGGCAGAACCTGGAGTCGGCGGCCGGATCTGCTGGCTAAAAGAACATTGTCGATAGCAGAGCAACAGCTGCTAGACGAATATATTGAAGAACAGCGTCAGAAGGGCTCAGATGTTGGGCACGATGGCAGTAATTGAAACGAATTTAGCAGGCCGTAAGGTGTTGTTAGACAGATTATTTTGGCGGAGATGGTAATGAGTAACCTGATCGATGAATTGAATGCGGAACAGATGCAGCGTCAGCTGCCTGACTTTGGCCCTGGCGATACGGTAATCGTCCATGTCAAAGTTAAAGAAGGTGATCGCGAACGTATTCAGGTGTTTGAAGGCGTGGTGATTCAAAAGCGTAATCGTGGCATTAACTCAGCTTTTACCGTGCGTAAAATTTCCCACGGTGAGGGTGTCGAGCGGGTCTTTCAAACCTATAGCAAACTGATTGATAAAGTTGAAATCAAACGTCGTGGTGATGTTCGCCAGGCTAAGCTTTATTATCTGCGTAACCTTTCTGGTAAAGCAGCCAGAATTCGTGAAAAACTTCCTCAGAAAAAATCGGCTGTTAAAAAAGAGGCTTAACCGCTTTTGTAGTTGGCGGCCGATCGCTAGAGAAAGCGATGTCGCCTGCTGTTGAGCAAGAGGTGTTTGCCGAGATTGATCGATTTCTTGATCAACTCTGGATGGAGCGCGGTCTCAGTGACCACACTTTGTCTGCGTATCGGCGCGATTTAAGGAAGTTTTCGGTCTGGCTGGACCGGTCTGAGATCAAAATGCGTGCTGCCGGACGCGCAGATATTCAGAACTTCCTTGTCCATGAAAGTAAACGTGGATTAAAACCACGCTCTCTGGCCCGTCTGCTGTCATCGATACGTGCTTACTACAGCAGCCTGCTGCTGGACGGTATCCTGAGCAAAGATCCTTCGGCAGAAGTAGATTCCCCAAAACTAGGTCAATCTTTGCCCGTAAGCCTGTCTGAAGAACAGGTTGATGCGCTTCTTGCTGCGCCCGATATTGATTCTGCGAAAGGACTGAGAGATCGGGCGATGCTAGAGCTACTCTATGCAACCGGTCTGCGAGTTTCAGAGCTGATTGGTTTGCGTGAAACGCAGATCAATTTACAGGCAGGAATCGTTCGGGTGATGGGTAAAGGTTCCCGAGAGCGTATCGTGCCGATGGGTGAGGTCGCCCAGCAGTGGCTGCAGCGTTTTTTGGAGTACGGGCGGCCGGAACTTTTACACCGGATTTCAAGTGATCTGCTGTTTCCTGGAAGAGCAGGCAAAATGATGACGCGGCAGACGTTCTGGCATATTATCAAACGCTGTGCTGCTAGTAGCGGTATTGGCCAAAAGCTTTCTCCACATACACTTCGCCACGCGTTTGCTACTCACTTGCTCAATCATGGGGCTGATCTGCGGAGTGTCCAGATGTTGTTGGGGCATGCGAATTTGTCGACCACTCAAATATATACCCATGTAGCCCGTGAACGGTTGCAACAATTGCATGCCGTTCATCATCCTCGAGGCTAGGTGAGTGAATAAAAAGTTATTTTTATATTATAAGGGCTTGAGAATGACGGTTCGTTTTAACCTGACCAATAAAACCATTTTAGTGACGGCTATGCTCTGCATGCTAAGCGGTATTCTAAACGCCGATGAAATCCCATGGTTGGTAAAAGACCGGTTGAATAAATCCCTTGAGGGCTATCAGGCGACAGAGATAACGTTGGCACCGATTCCGGGTTGGTACCAGGGTCAGGTTGGACCCAGGCTGTTATATATAAGCGCTGACGGTCGATTTTTAATGGATGGTCAATTGATTGATCTTGCGGCGCGAGAGAACCTTACTGAGAACGCGTTGATGCAGTTTCGTCGCGGCGTTATCGATGGGGTAGATCAATCCAGCATGATTACTTTTAACGCTCCGGAACAACGGCATGTGATAACTGTTTTTACTGATATCGATTGTGGTTACTGTCGTAAATTGCACTCTGCAATGGATGACTATCATAAATTTGGGATTTCTGTACGTTATCTGGCCTATCCGCGAGCTGGGATTGGGTCAGGTAGTTATCGTTTGATGGAGTCCGCCTGGTGTGCCGACGATAAGGCTTCAGCTTTGACCAATGCTAAACGGGGCAAACAGATTGATTCCCTGACCTGTGATAGTCCAGTGGCAAGTCATTACCAAATAGGTCATGATCTTGGGGTAACCGGTACACCTGCTATATTGCTTGAATCAGGCAAAATGTTGCCAGGTTTTGTTGATGCAGAAAGGCTCTATGAGTTACTCGAGAGACAAAAAACTTCGTAAATTTTTGGGAGATTAGTGGAGTATGCCGGGTGTCGATGACCAAGAATCCGCTGCCCAACAGGAATTGTCTCAGCAGTTAGTACAGTTGCAGGGTGAAAACCAGGCACTGAAGCGGCAGCTGGATGATCTGATTACGCGGGCTCGTGAGAATGAACAGATCAGCAAGCGGTTACAGGAGTCTGAGTTAAAGGCGCTGGCTGCTCAAAATCTTGCCGAGTTGGCTGAAGTGCTGGTCAATGAACTGGCCACTGGCCCTGATCAGATTATTACAGTGATGCTATACGATCCTGAGTTCGAGCTTCAGCGCATCATCGACGCTGAACCGGATAATGAATTCGCTTCCTTCATACTGCCAGTAGCGGCCCTGGAAAGGCTTAAGGGGTTGTTGCCAGACTCGCTGGAGCCACGGCTTACAGCAATTCCTCAATATCATAGAGATTTCTTTTTTCCCGGCTCAAGTATTGACATAAAATCGACTTTAATCATGCCCATGGTGCGTCGCGGCGAACTAATTGGTAGTCTGAATTTTGCCTATGCGGATTCTCAAATCTACCATGCCGAATTGGCGACAGACATACTGGCGCGTACGGCTGCGATTGTAGCGGTGGCATTAGAGAACACTTTAAATCAGTACCGGCTGCGCCGGGCTGGGCTTACAGATCCGTTAACGGCGCTTAATAATCGACGGTTTTTTGAACAACGGCTCGCAGAAGAGTTCGAGAGGGCGCAGCGAAATCAGCGACCACTGTGCTGCTTAATGATCGATGTTGATCATTTTAAGCAGGTTAACGACCGTCATGGGCATCAGGCCGGAGATCGTGTTTTGCAACGAGTGTCTACCGTCATGGCCGGACAGATGCGAAATACCGACGTGTTGGCCCGTTATGGTGGTGAGGAGTTTGTCGTACTGTTGCCAGAAACAGCAGCTGCAACAGCTACTGACGTTGCTCAGCGTTTACGAGTTGGGGTGGCTGATCAGGTGATTAGCTTAGAAAATGGCGAAGAGGTTTCAGTGACTATTTCCATCGGGCTGAGCCTATATGATCCAGCTCGGCAACAGCAGGACACACCAAAAGTACTATTAGCGTATGCCGATCAGGCCCTTTATCGGGCTAAAGATGGTGGTCGAAACCGGGTTGAACGGGCCTCATAAGAGGACCCGAATAATAGGTTTACATCATCGCTAAATTTCGCTTTCAAGTAAGTGCTAGGCACTAATGGATCGGCCACTACCGTTGACCATGCCCATTCTACCGTTTTGAGAATAGGTAGAACCCGTTGTGCTGGCTCCGAGCATTAATTCAAGCAGGTCTGCCGCTTTAGCTCTTGATAGCTGTAGTAGGGTACCAATGCCAACTAACTTCCTGCGCATTCGGGTTAATTGATTGACCACTTTTTCGCTGATCTCTACACTTGGATCATTCAAACTGTCGTAGTGTCGATCCAGACGGCTAACGACGGTTTGCAATTCACCGCTGCATTCAACCAGGGCTGAACTATCGGTTGTCATAATGGCTTCACGCAGGTCCTCCATGACCACCTCAAGGTCATCAAGTTGCTGTTGAACATCCATACCACACAGTTCTTCAGTCATTTTAGGCGATCCTTATTTATTGAATAGTGCGCTTTCTGTGGCGAGGAAACTATCGGCCACTCGACCTGCGTTTACTTCATAACTGCCATCGGCTACTGCCTGACGAATTTTAGCAACCTTGTCACTGTCGACTGGTGGTTCCGTATCCAGAGAGGCCTCGCTTTGGCGTAGCACCTGAGTGGATTCATCAATGGTTACCCGGTCCCGAGGTGCTGCGGATCCTTCCGTGGAACCGCTGCCATCAGTACGAGCTGACTCAGTTGAGGGTTTATTGGTAGCCTGGGCCTGCCCCTGCCCCAGTAAGCTGCTAAGTGGTAACGGCGGAGCGCCATCTATTTTGTCCAAGGTTTACTCCTGTTTTTCTGTTTAGTATCGACCCAAAAAGGGACGAATTTCAGTTCGACCTCTAACTAGCGGCAGAGCCGCCAACATCTTTAAAATTTATTTTTTTAGGTGGTTAAGTAGCTGCATAGCTTTTGATTCATTCAATAACCAGAATCCCCTGTGGACTGATTTTGGCGAACAGTAATTTACCGGTTTTAGAATTCTCTACTCTGATAGTTTCGCCTTTAGCACCATCCTGTAATGCAATTACCTGGGTTGAGATTGAAAACCCTGGCTGGTGAACCTGTGCCGTGAGCTGGTGGCCTTTTTTAATAACCAGGGGTTGGCGCAGTAACCTTTCTTTCATGACCTGATCGGGTTGAATTAACTGACGGGCCTGCATACCAATGATTTGATCACCGTTTTGAATCGCCCCGACCGGGGGCTGAGCGAGCCAGGTTTCCGATTGGCTAATATCACCGGCTCCGATGATCGCGTTGCGTTGAATGTTTTGCGTGCTGTTCCAGGTAATGACCGGCCGCAAAACCAGCGCGCTTAGATAAATTGACCATTGCTGTGGTTGGTCACAACTTACCTTTATGGTGACTCTGCCGAACTTCAATGGTACCGCCGCTGCCGCTGCTGATGTTTCCGGTATGTGAGTGCAGGTTGTGAGCCTTAACCTCGTATCAGGGTTTTTAACCGTAATTTTGACTCGATTATCTGTTGCCTGATAAGTCGTTGATAGTTGTTCGTTAGCAGCCTGAACCGCCTGTGATACTCCCGTTTTAGCGGGGTTAGTTTTAGCTAAAGCGGCTTTGGATTGCATCGTTAACAGCAACAGGCAAAGCGTCATTAGTAATTGAATAAATGCTGAGTAATTAAAATGTGTATTCATAATTAGTTTTTATTAGACAGCCGGTTTGGTGGTTGCCGTGCCTGTGTAAATAGAACCACCGGCCAGAATATTACGGCCTGTTGGCGATGCTCTCCCCACTTAGGTAAACGATGGTTCAGATAGAGCACGATCGAACCGACTAACCACCATAAGGTCACAGTCCAGATTATTAATACTATTTTGAAAAGGATGATGGTCATGGTTTGGTGGCGTCGTTTTATTGTCCTGTGTCGGTTAAATTCGTCAAATATCTGTCATTAAGCTGAAGGGCAATGGCAGTGATTGATAGTTGTTCCGGATACCCACCATCCGTTATGTGAGCTGGTTATGCTGGGGTTTAATGGAATCATTATGGCTAGTTACCTTCAGGTTTACATTTGTTAGTTACTGTGACTAAAGCAAAACAGATGCCAATTTTTTCGTGTTGATTTATATAGCTGTCGGCAAGGGTCGGCCTGGGCTGCAGTAAAAAATTTTAAAGAATCTTCCTGTAACGCCGCTCACTGTGGACAACACGACCCAAACTTAGGAGGTGTGTCTTGTCAAAAGTAATGGCCGAGGTCGATCTGCGGACACAGATGGTCGGCGAAAATCGAATGGAATTACTGTTATTCCGGCTCCATGATGAGCGTAGGTTCGGAATTAACGTATTTAAAGTGCGAGAGGTCGTCCAGTCGCTGCCAAAAATCACCCGTATTCCCAGTAGTAATGCTGCGGTAATTGGCATAGCCCATTTACGTGGCGAAACCATTGTCATTATTGATCTGGAATTGGCGATGGGGATGCCCTGTAGCCGTGAGCCTGGCGAAGGTCACGTGATCCTGACCGAGTACAACATGATGGTGCAGGGGTTCTTTGTTAAATCGGTCGATCGCATCATTAATAAGAACTGGACCGATGTAATGCCGCCGCCGTTGGGTTCCCAGTTTGAAACCTATCTGACAGCAGTAACCGATTTTGATAACGAGCTGATTCAGATTCTGGATGTTGAGAAGGTTTTGGCCGAGGTTATTGGTAGGGATGAGTCACTTGAGTTTGCCGACGAAAAAGTTGCTGAACTTCATGGCGACCATCCCGGTGAAAAGATGACAATTTTGATTGTCGATGATTCCAGAATAGCTCGTAAGCAGATTATTCGCGTGGTTGAACCACTGGGTGCGGAGCTAATCATTTGTACTGACGGCCTGGAGGCCTATGAAACATTGGTTGAAATGGCAGATGCCAGTGATGTGCCGATGCAAGAGCAACTGCAGTTGGTGATTTCAGACGTTGAGATGCCGAGGCTCGATGGATATACGTTGTGCAAACAGATTCGGGCCCATCCCAAGCTTGATAAATTGAAAATTGTTCTACACACCTCGCTGAGCGGAGTCTTTAACGCTGAAGCAGTAGAAAAATTGGGTGCAGATGCTTTTATGGCCAAATTTGATCCAGCTGGTCTTTACCAGCAGGTTAGTGAACAGCTTGGCTTACCAGTAGCGGATACCACTGAAGCGGCAGCATAGCCTCACAGACCAACCGTTATTAATGACAGCTGAGGAGCAGTTGGAGAAGGGTACCAGGGGGATCGAAATTTTTTGAATATGGTGAAGCAAGGAAAATTATAAACAGAGTGCTCTTGGTGTCTTTACGGCCTGATTTTTATTAGTCGCAACAGCCCATGACGATTTGTTTTAACCATTATTGAAAAGTTAACCATATTAAAGCTAGACCAAACAGGGAGATAGATATGTCGAACAATGGGTGGTCGGGACCGACCATAAAAATGAGACTGATGGGGTTGGTTGCATTGCCGACTCTGGTATTGATGGCCGTAGTACTAGCGTCATTGTGGGCTTTTGCTCGGGTTGATGATGGCGTCGGTCGCATGTATGACCAGCGGGTGGTTAACCTAGAAAGGCTTAAAATTATTCAGGATGTCTATGCGGTTGATGTGCTTGCGTTGATTAATTCAGGATACGCGGATCTGATTTCATCCTCCGAAGTGTCTAGTGGACTCAATGGTTTGTTAGCCAAGAGAAATGAGTCCTGGGTGCCTTATAAAGCCTCTTTGGGCAGTGGAAAAGGAGTTTCTGATGAAGCTGAGTTAGTCAGTACAACCGATAGC
>JAESTY010000367.1 GCA_016763355.1 Immundisolibacteraceae bacterium | reverse complement strand
GTACAAGTCATCAACCTACGCAGGCCCGAGAGGTTTTTGATGTTTCGGGCGCTGGCGATACGGTGATTGCTGCAACAGCGGTGGCAATAGGTGCGGGGTTGGCCGATGACATGGCGGTAGAGTTAGCAACAGCTGCTGCAGGCATCGTGGTTGGTAAATTGGGAGTAGCGACAGCCAGCCTCGAAGAAATTGCTGACATTAGTAGAAACAATCGCCGGGAGGTCTCATGAGTGAGGCGGTCGTGGTTACCGGGGGTGCGGGTTTTATAGGCTCAAACATCGTCCGTGGACTTAATAAGCGTGGAATTAACAATGTAGTCGTTGTTGATAATTTGGGTAACAACCCGCAAAAATTCGAAAACCTGATCGATTGTGAAATTGCCGATTTTATCGACAAAGCTGATTTCTTAGGATTAATTGGCTCAGGATTTTTAAAGAACAACGTTAGTGCTGTTTTTCATCAGGGTGCCTGTTCGGACACCATGGAACTGGATGGTCGCTATATGATGGCGAATAATTTTCAGTATTCCAAGGAGATCTACCAGTCCTGTCAGCAGGCTGAGGTGGCTCTGCTCTATGCCTCGTCGGCATCAGTGTATGGAGCGGGTACAGAGTTTAAAGAAGACCGGGTTAACGAAGCCCCGCTTAATGTTTACGGCTATTCGAAGTTCCTGTTTGACCAATACGTGCGCCGACATTTTCGGTCGCGGACTGCCCAGGTGATAGGCTTTCGTTATTTCAACGTTTATGGCCCAGGTGAGAGCCATAAAGGGCGCATGGCTTCGGTTGCTTATCATTTTGCCAACCAGTTTCAATCGCAGGGTTATATCAACCTGTTTAAAGGCAGCGGCGGTTATAGCGATGGTGGACAGCAACGTGATTTCATTCATGTCGATGATGTCGTTGCGGCGAATCTAGGGTGTTTAGATTTAGCGGAAATCAGTGGCATCTATAATCTAGGTACCGGTCAGGCGAGCTCATTTAATGACGTTGGACTGGCAGTGGTCAACTTTTTGTTAAAAAGCAAGCCGGGTGGGTCACTATCTCTGACTGATGCGCTGGAGCAGGATTTGATCCGCTATGTGGATTTCCCCGAGGGGCTATTAGCGCGCTATCAAAGTTTCACTGAAGCAAATATCGACGATCTTAGAGCTGCTGGATATTCCGCAGCTTTTAAAAAAGTAGCAGAGGGAGTGCCTGAATATCTAGCAACTCTTGGGCTAGGTGGGGACTGGGCTAATTAAGTTAGAATTGGTTTTGTGAAAAGGCTTTCGCCAGCGTTGGTTTGGGGGCTAAATAACTGGGTCGATTCTAGTTAAGGGAGTTGGGGGTTATTAGTTGGGCGAGATGGCTGTTTAAGCAATTCACGACCTGTCGCAACTGATTATCCGGTTCTCTGCAGACTTTAGATCAGAATAATCAACCTTTTTAAGGCTGAACTGTCAGACATGACCATACGCGAAAAACTGTTAGGGCTGTCAAAACGCAAGAAACGACTGCTTCAAGTCGCTGTTGATATCTTGCTTGTTTGGACGGCGCTGTGGCTGGCGTTTTTTATTCGTTTAGGCCCCGATCAATTGATTAATCCATTGGGCCAGCATTTGTGGATGTTTCTATTGGCGCCAGCGATAGCCATTCCCCTGTTTGTACGTTTTGGACTTTACAGAGCAGTACTGCGGTATCTCGGCAGTGATGCCTTAAAGACTGTTTTTAACGTGGTTACTTTATCGGCGCTGTTGTTGTCGCTGGCGGTCTATTGGTATCGGTTTGGTGCTGGTATACCGCGTTCCGTGGTGTTTAATTACTGGGCCCTGAGCTTGGTGCTAATTGGTGGGACTAGAATTGCGCTGCGGCAATTACTGGCTGAAAATGTCGGCTTTTCAATATTTGGGTCTTCAGACTTAGGATCTAGAAAACGACTCAAAAGGGTTGCGATCTACGGTGCTGGTACTACCGGCAATCAATTGATGGCAGCGTTACGTCTTGGCTTTGAAGCCCGGCCGGTGGCTTTTATTGATGATGACGATCAGATTGCTACCCGGGTTATTTCCGGATTGAAGGTTTATAAACCTAAACATATTGAGCAGATGCTGCGGGAAACCCATGCTGAGGAGGTTTTGTTAGCTATGCCCTCAGTCAGTCGGGCTCGACGGCAAAAAGTATTACAACAGCTCGAACAGTATTCTGTTCATGTCCGATCAATACCCGATATCCAGGAGTTGACCGCCGGTAGGGCGGGTGTCGGTGACCTTCGTGAAATTGATGTAGCCGATTTACTTGGCCGTAATATTGTTGATCCAGATCAGCAATTGATGGCCCGCTGTATTACCGGCAAGGTGGTGATGGTGACCGGTGCTGGCGGCTCAATAGGGTCGGAGCTTTGCCGCCAAATTTTGGTTAATGGGCCGTTAACCCTGGTGTTGTTTGAACAGAGTGAACTGGCACTGCATAGCCTGCACGTAGAACTGTTAGAGCGGCTGCCTGGCTTAACGACTACTGTTGAAGTTATTCCTATTCTGGGGTCCGTTCGAGACCCACTAAGACTGGGTGAAGTGATTGGTCAGTGGCGTGTTGAAACGCTTTATCATGCCGCAGCCTATAAGCATGTTCCGATGGTTGAGCATAACTTAAGTGAGGGAATGCTTAACAATGTGCTTGGAACGTTAAATACAGCTCAGGCTGCAATAAAGTGCGGTGTTGCTAATTTTGTGCTGATTTCTACCGACAAGGCGGTTCGGCCCACGAATGTAATGGGTGGTACTAAAAGATTAGCTGAGATGATTTTACAGGCGTTAAGCAAACAACCTGCGCCGCTGCTACTGGATGATGCTGGTGGCTTGAATCAAGTTAATACGACTCGATTTATTATGGTTCGGTTCGGCAATGTGTTGGGATCATCGGGATCGGTAATCCCACGGTTTCAAGCGCAGATTAATAAGGGTGGGCCGGTGACGGTGACACACCCCCAGGTCACTCGTTACTTTACGACCATTCCTGAAGCCGCTCAGCTAGTGATTCAGGCGGGTGCAATGGGGGTTGGCGGGGAGTTGTTTTTGCTGGAGATGGGTGAGTCTGTGAGTATCTACGAGCTAGCTCGCAAGATGATTCATCTCAGTGGTTTAACCATCCGCGACGACAAACATGCCGACGGCGATATCGCTATTGAATTTGTTGGATTGCGTCCAGGTGAGAAACTATATGAAGAGCTGCTGATTGGCGATCAGGTAGTGAAGACAGAGCACCCGATGATTTTCGGAGCGAACGAAGAGTTTTTAGAGTGGGAGACATTAAAAATTGCCTTAGATCAGCTGATCTCTGCCGCAAGACAGGATGATTGTGAGCAGATTAGGGTGTTGTTGCGCCAGCTGGTTAGTGGGTATCAGCCTCAGGGTGAGATCGTTGACTTACTTTATCAGCGGCGATCACAAGGTGATCCGCTTCGTTGATTAGGCCCCTTGACTCGGTTTATAGCCTTGCTAATTGATTTTTAGCTATCCAGGCCTGGTGCTTTCTGGGTCGATCGCAAGCTGATGAATTCTGACTTGAATAACGACGCCAAAAGAGGGCGTGTCAAAGTAAATTAATTCGCCAAAACTTAATCCTCTGACTTCCCTGCTGCATATTTGCTGGGAGGGACGGGCGGTCGATGTTGTCAAACTCGAGCTTGTGGTCCGAAGCAACTGATTGGTTAGTAATTTAGGGTCTAAGGTTTGGCATAAGTTTGTTTCCAACCGTGGATAACGGGTTTCGTAAAAACTGACAGTGCCTTCTAATTCGAATTTAGGAAAGTTGAATGCATCGTTTTGAAGCGAGGCCAAGCTATTAAAGTAGCCACGGTAACTGCCCATCAGCCACTGTAAATCAGGTCGGCTGGGTGTTAATGGATTGCCGCCCTCGAGTAATATGGGTACCGCCGTATTTGCTGGCCGCATCTGTTGTATCCAACCGGTATGAAGAAGAATGTTTTGGGTTAAGCGTTTTTTAATCAATGCTTCTGTTAACTCAGTGAGCTGAAGCTGCTCCTTAGCTAGCAGTGTAAATTCAGTGGGGGTTGGATTTTCCACTGGCAGTTCACTTTCTTCAGCACTGTTAGGTTTTGGCTTGAGGTCAGGTTCTAGCGCTGTTTTGAATGCGGCTTGTTGGTTTGGGTCGTGAGTTTCTAGAGCGATTGTTTCTAGAGCGATTGTTTCAGGAATTTTTTCTATTTCTAATTGATGGCCCTGGATCGTATTCTCTTCATTTTTAGTTAATTCATCGAGAGTTGTTGAGATTAATTTTGGCGCTTGAGCTGAAAATAATCGTTTTAGTCCTGGGATTGGTCGAGAAAGTTCTACTTCTGGCCATTGCTCGTCAAAAGCGGCCCATAACTGGGGCTGTTTGAAAGCGATAACTTCAATTTCATAAAATCGTTCTGCTTCTGCATGGTTCAATTGGCTAAACAGTAAGCCAATCATCAACCAGACCAAATGTTTGTTTTTTATGCTCATGCTGCTGAGTATAGTTGCTGGCTAACCCGGAGTATCAACAAAGTGGCGATTAGAGAAATATTACGGATGGGTGACGGGCGTTTGTTGCAGGTAGCACAGCCGGTAACTAAGGTGCCTAGTGCATTGATCGACAACCTGTTGACCGACATGTTTGACACCATGGCCGATGCCGACGGGGTTGGGCTTGCAGCGCCACAAATTGGCGAGTTATTGCGAGTTGTCGTATTTGGGTTCGATCAAAATGACCGCTATCCGGATGAGTTGTCGGTACCCAAAACAGTGCTAATAAACCCGCAGATAGAAGTAATTGATAGCGCAGAAGAACTCGACTGGGAAGGCTGTCTGAGTGTTCCGGGCATGCGTGGCCAGGTGCCTCGTCCACGGGGTATTCGATATCAGGGTATTGATCCAGCTGGGATAGCCATCGACCGAATCGTCACCGGGTTTCATGCCAGGGTTGTGCTGCACGAATGCGACCACCTGGATGGGGTGTTGTACCCGCAAAGGATTCGTGACATAAGAAATTTTGGTTTCGAGGATCTAGTCGGTAATTAGTTGGTTTGGAGTGGCTTTACCCCCGGCCTGATTTCTATTCCTCGTTTGTATTAATTGGGTAACAAGGTCTCATTAAGCTGCTTCGCTTGCTTCTGAAGGTGTTAATAATTCTATCAAGGCCATGGCCTTTTCGTAACGCAGCTCAAAGCCCTCCTCATCGAGTAACTGCTGGAGTTTGGTGGCGCCATCAAATCGGTACTGTCTTGGACTGGTCTGAATGAGGGCGATCAGTGCATCAACATCAATCTGAGGCGATTTACTAAAACGCACTGCTAACGCTCCACGACTACTCGAAATAGCTTCAATCCCCAGCCTGGCAGCGTGCAACTTGAGTTCGGCTAATCGAAAGCAATTCTTTGCGGGCTCAGGTAACAGGCCAAAACGGTCAATTAATTCTACCTGTAACTCGTGCAGGCTATTGGCATTGTTACAGGCTGCAATCCGCTTGTAGATAACCAGCCGAGCGTGGACATCGTACAAGTATGACTCCGGTAACATTGCCGGTAGTTGGAGGTCGACGTCGACCGTAGAAAGTTTTATTGGCTCACTGATAAGCCCCTGGTTTGCCTTTAAATCAGTAACCGCTCGTTCTAATAATTCGTGATAGAGGGTTAGTCCAACCTCTTGAATACGGCCGCTCTGCTGTTCCCCCAAAAGCTCGCCTGATCCTCTGATTTCCAGATCGTGGCTTGCCAGGCTAAAACCAATACCAAGATCGCCTAATGCCTGGATAGCCTCCAGTCGCAACAGGGCATCGCCTTTCAATCGGGCTTTATCAGGAACCAGAATGTAGGCATAGGCCTGATGGTGTGAGCGGCCAACGCGGCCTCGAAGTTGATGTAGCTGGGCCAGGCCGAGGTGGTCAGCTCGGTCGATAATGATGGTATTGGCACTAGGCACATCGATACCGCTTTCGACGATGGTCGAACAGACCAATAGGTTAAAGCGCTGATGAGTGAAGTCCACCATGATACGCTCGAGCTCTCGTTCAGGTAACTGCCCATGGGCAACGCGAATGCTGGCATCGGGTAGCAGCTCAGCCAGTTCTCGGGCGGTTCTGTCGATACTGTTGACCCGGTTATGGATGACATAGACCTGGCCACCACGGCTAAATTCCCGCTGGCAAGCTTCTTTAATAAGCAGGGCATCCCAGGTCCGTACGAAGGTTTTCACCGCCAGTCGCCGTTGTGGCGGAGTAGCAATGATAGATAGATCTCTTAGGCCCGAGATGGCCAGGCTCAGGGTGCGAGGAATAGGGGTAGCGGTCAGGTTTAAAATATCGACTTCGGCACGTAGTGCTTTGAAACGTTCTTTCTGGCGGACTCCAAATCGATGCTCTTCATCAATTATCAGCAGGCCTAGATCTTTAAACTGAATCGACTTGCCGAGTAGTTTTTGGGTGCCAATAACAATATCGAGCTTCCCGCTGAGCAGGCCAGCTTCCACCGCTCGTTGTTCTTTGGGGGTTTGAAAACGTGACAGGCCGGCAATCTGGTAAGGCGTTTCGGCGAAACGATCCTGAAAGCTTTCGGTGTGTTGTTGCACCAGTAATGTGGTTGGCACTAGTAGTGCAACCTGGCGTCCGGCCGCGGCTGCCACGTAAGCTGCTCTAACGGCGACTTCAGTTTTGCCAAAACCAACGTCTCCACAGATAACCCGGTCCATTGGGTGTGGCGATCGTAGATCGACAATTACCTCATCAATAGCTTTGGCCTGATCAGGTGTCTCTTCATAGGGGAAATCACTCGCAAATAGGCGGTAGTCTGATTCATCTAATGGGTAAGAATAACCAGACTGAGCCGCTCGCCGAGCATAAATTTCTAGCAATTCAGCTGCGGCATCCCGAGCTTTAGTCTCTGCCTTCTTGCGAGCTTTACCCCACTGGTTATTGCCGAGTTTGTGCAGTGGTGGGTTGCCGCCGGCAGCTCCTGCATAGCGGTGGATCTGATCTAGGTTTCCAACCGGCACATAGATACGTGAGCTGCCAGCATATTCCAGGCATAGAAATTCGCCGCTGGTTTCGCCAAGTTGCATCACTTCAAGGCCCTGATAGCGGCCTACGCCATGGTCAACATGAACCACGGCGTCGCCGACCCGAAGTTCGCTTAGGTCGCGGACAATCGCATCCAGATCCGGATCACGTTGCTGGCGACGGCGTTTGGCAATCAGCTGTTCACCGTAGAGCATCGATTCGGTGATGATAGTGACGCCCAGGTCAGAGCTATGAAAACCCTGCGTTAGTGGTGAAACCGTTATGGCCAGGGCTGAATCACTGACTAAAAATTGCTCAAGGTCATCACAACTACTTGGGCTTAAGTGGCTGCCTCTTAAAGTCGCCATCAAGGCTTCGCGGCGGCCGTTAGATTCTGCAACCAATAAAGTTCTGTTGCTGGTCGAGGTAATGAATGTTTCCAGTTGCTCGACTGGTCGAGAACTGTGGGCATTTGCTCGTACGTCAGGTAGTGGGGTGCCCTTTTGTTTGCTGCCTAATTTGATTGCCGGCCATTTTTTAAATTCGGCAAATAGTTCATCGACTGGTTGATAGAGTAAATCTGCAGGCAATGGTGGTCGGTCGATATCGACTTTGCGGTGCTCTCGACGTTCGCCGACCATCTTTCTGAACTCTTCTCCCTGCTCAAAACAGCTATCTGAATAACTGATCAGCGTGTTTTCGGGGAGGTAATCAAATAGGGTTGAGGTGGTGTTAAAAAACAGGGGTAAATAGAATTCGATTCCCGCTGGGATACGGCCTGCTTTTAGTTCTCGGTAGAGAAATGTCTGACTGGCATTAGCCTGCATGTGCTGTTGATAGTTACGATGGAAGCGGGTGATCGAATCTGCGGTAATTGGGAACTCGCGACCAGGCAGCAAGTGGACTTGTTGCAGCGTGTTGCTGGAGCGCTGGGTTTCTGGATCAAAAGTACGGATCGAGTCAATTTGATCGTCGAACATCTCAATTCTAAACGGTTCCTGGCTACCCATCGGAAACAGGTCAAGAATGCCGCCACGAACGGTAAAGTCGCCATGTGCAATGACCTGATTAACAAAGGTATATCCGGCTCGAGCCAGGCGCTCGATAAAGTCATCCAGGTCAAGGGTCTGGCCACTATCAAGCCATAGGCTATAACCATCGAGGTATTCAACTGGCGGCAGGCGTTGCATTAGGGTGCTGGTCGCGACCACGATGATGCCGTGCTTTAAATTTCCTAGCTGATGGAGCACCGATAGCCGATCAGAAATGAGCTCCTGATCGGGTGAAAAATGATCATAAGGCAACATTTCCCAGTCATGGAAAATTAATGGATCAGGGAGGTGGCTCTGACTATAAAAGGTGATGGCATCTGCTAATGGCTGGATTTGAGATGCTGAATCGGCGACGACTAATATTGGCTGTTGGCTGGTTGCTGCCAGATTAGCTATTAGTCGAGCGTTGTCGCTCCCGTGCTCTGGTTGATAGGAGACCAACCGTGGGGCTTTGTTGTTAGGCAGGTTTTGTAGAGCGACGGGAAGTGAGTTAAAAGTCATTGTGTAAAAGGCTATTCATCAGCAGGTTGCTATTGGCAATAGTTCGAAATTTTCGAAGGCTACAGGTCGATTGAAAAAGGTTGTAGCGACGGGCGATATTATGAATAAAGAATTTTAGCTTAGGTTTTCTGGCGGTTGGAGAATGGCCAGTGTGTGGTAGCTAGATGCTAGCAAGGATTTATGAGGTTGCCATTTTTGCAACAAGGCATTCTTTGGTCCTATTTTAGCAATCAGAAGTCGCTGATGGCTGGTTCGTTTCATAAATTGTACTGAACAACCAGGATTAAAATGGTGGGGACGTTCATTTGCCGAAATTTCCGGCCTTTTTCACTGGGAATGGTTTTTCTATACAGGTTTTGTAAATTCTGCTTTTCTAGAGTAGAAAAATAGTCGGTAAAGGCAGTGCTTACTTGGGCGGAGCCTATGGTAATGTGAAGACTGAAGTTGGGTTGTCATTAAGTACGGTTTTATTCTGGCTTGATAATTGCTTGTTTATTCGGCACTAAATAACAATAATTTCGGTAAAACAGGGGTGCAGCATGGATCAATGTGGGCAGCGGCTGAGTCTTAGAGAAGAATTCGTTGTTGTAAATTGATGAACTTCAGGTGGTTAAATAGACCCGGTAGTCTTCGTGTGTGTGTCGAAATTATGACATTATCGGCAAGTTTTCGGCGCTATCAATGGATTTCTGCTAATACTAAACCGAGTGCTGCTGAGGCAGTGGTCTGGTTGAATATTGTTCCCGCAGGGTCTATCGCTAATATAAAATCCGCAAAAAAAATAGTGAACGATCTACAACATAGATTTTTTAAGGTTTCTGTTCAGAAGCAGAATTTGAGCTTTAAACGGGTTATTAAAAAATTCAGAAGCAGGCCCATGACGTCGATCTGGCAAAAAAATAGCTATATAGTTGGGCGTGATTTTTTGCACCAGTGCCTTCGGACGCCTGTCGTCGACAGGTTTTGTAAATTGTCACACCGGAACCGGGATGCTTCTTTTTACTCATCAATTGAAAGCGTTGGCTTATGTATTACGAAGTAGGCGCTAAACAGATTCAGGGTGGCCGGGACTATCAGGAGGATAGTTTTCAGGTTTTTTTCCCGGAAACCAGTGAGTTAGAGAAACATCAGGTTTTAGTAGTGCTCGCCGATGGCATGGGTGGCCATGCCGGTGGTGCTGTTGCGAGTGAAATGGTTGTTGAGGCACTTATAGAAGAAGTGTCAGATCCGTTTCCTGAAGATAACTATCCGGTAGCGCTCTACGCCGCTACAGAAATTGCCAACCGAGCTGTTCAGGCGCATACCCGAGAACGTCCAGAGCTCCAGGGAATGGGTTGCACCCTGGTTGCCTTTACCTTACAGCGTGGAAGTCTCAACTGGTTAAGCGTTGGCGATAGTCTGCTTTATGTGATTCGTAACGGTGAAGTTATCCGTAAAAATGATGACCACAGCTATGGTGGTTATATGGATAAACTTATCGCCGCAGGCGAACAAGTTCCAGAAACGCCGGGTTTTGCGCCGCGCAGAAATATGTTGATGAGCTATATCAATGGCGAGGAAATCGCCATGATTGATTGTCCTGAGCAGGCTTTTCGAT
>JAESTY010000035.1 GCA_016763355.1 Immundisolibacteraceae bacterium | reverse complement strand
TCGGTGAAGGTCACCTCTGCGGCCATCAGCCACGGTAGCCTGTCGGTCACCATCACCGAATCGGTTGATGTCAGTCAGCCTAATCCGCTGGCCGATGGTGACACGGTGGCGACCTTAAAATCCGATATTCAGGTTAGAGCGGGTAGTGGCCGCATGTTGCTATTTGAACCTGGCATTGATTTGGCGGATCTAGTCGGTGCGATTAATCGCATCGGTGCAGCTCCGGATGACCTGATTGCGATTTTGCAGGCACTGCGGGAATCAGGTGCCCTGCGGGCGAAACTGGTGGTGATCTAGCCCATGGCCGGCCCTGTCATTAATGCAATCGGGAATAATTCTCAGCAAGCGGCAACTGTGGGCCCGCGTAACCTGTTCGATCGCCAGGGCATGGCAGATCTCCGTCGTTTGTCTCGAGACCAGAATGCTGAGGGCATTGCCGCGGTCGCCAAACAATTTGAATCCCTGTTTATGGGCATGATGCTCGATAGCATGCGCCAGGCCAGTCTCGGCGAGAATCCGCTGTTTGGTTCATCCGCTGAAAAGACCTACCAGAAAATGTTTGATCAGCAGCTGGCCATGCAGAGCGCTCAGCGTGGCGGTCTTGGCATTGCGGAAATGCTCCAACAGCAGTTGTTGGGTCGTGCGCCGAGCCAGGTTAATGGACAAGATCTTCAATTTAACAATAACCCTGGGTCAGCCGCAGCCATTCCAGCACTCCCCGGGTTTGATCTGCCAGTCAGTCGCGGCTCGGTTAGCTCCGTATTGGCACAGCCATCGACCGTATCGGTCATTAATAGTCGTGCCATTCAATCCCAGCCCTCAGGGCTGACTCAAATGGATAGTCTTCGTGCTTCTGGCTCCCAGGTGAACGCAGCAGATCAACCATTGGCCCCGGATCAATTTTTAAAACATATCTGGCCGCTGGCTGTTGATGCCGGAGAACGTCTTGGTGTAGCCCCTGATGCAATTGCAGCCCAGGCGCTGTTGGAGAGTGGCTGGGGGCAGAAAACTATTCACCACGCCGATGGTCAGTCGAGTTTCAACCTATTCGGAATTAAGGCAGGACCAGAGTGGACCGGCCGTTCTGTGTCTGTTTCCACGCTGGAATTTAAACAGGGCATTGCGGTCCGCGAGCAGGCAGATTTTCGTGCCTATGATTCTTTTCAGCAGGGGTTTGACGACTATGTCAGTTTCTTGCAAAACCGACCCTGGTACCAGCAAGCGCTAGCCGTGGGTCAAAATAGCGATCAATTTGCCCATGAATTGCAGAAAGCCGGTTACGCCACTGACCCCAAATATGCAGACAAAATGAGTCAGCTGGCCACCCAGGTCAGAGATGCGTTGAGCAACAGTACCGCAGTAAACGAGGTTAGCACCATGCAACATCGACACCATCCACGGACGGATATTCTTCAATCGCCAATGGTTCCTGCCGATAACGGCCTTGAGGCCAGATTTGGTGGTATCAACTTAAATACCACCCCAGGAGCTGCGTAATGGCCACAGGATTATTAGGTATCGGTGCATCGGCATTGCTGGCAAACCAGCAGGCGCTGGCCACGGTTAGTCACAATTTGGCCAACGCCACCGTGGAAGGCTACAGCCGGCAGACGGTCACCATGCAGGCGCGTCCATCTCAGCTGCTCGGATCAAATTATTTTGGTACGGGTGTCGATGTTGGCACCGTGCGCCGTAACGTCGATCAGTTTATTAATCAGCAGATTTATAGTGAATCGGGCTTGCAAAGCCAACTCGAAGTCGAGCAGAAATATCTGACTCGGGTCGATAATTTATTGGCTGGCGGCACCACCGGTTTGTCGTCCTCAATGGATAATTTTTATGCTGCCCTGCAAGATTTATCCCTCGACCCAGCGTCGTTGCCACAACGAGAAGTTGCCCTGCAGACCGCGGATACGTTGCGGCAACGGTTTCAATCCATTGGTCAAACGATATCAGATCTTGACCGAGAAATTAATCAGGAAATAACCGACCAGATTGGTAAGGTTAATGCGCTTTCAACGAGCCTGGCTAACCTCAATCAGGCATTGGGCATTTCCAATGCGCGGGGGGGTGGTCAGGCCTCCAGCGATCTACTTGATCAGCGTGATCGCCTGATTGCACAGTTGTCTAAGTTTGTGCCGGTTTCGACCGCGTCGCAGGGCGACGGCACCACCAATGTATTCATTGGTAATGGTCAGGCGCTGGTGGTGGGTAGTAAATCGTTTGATTTGGCCACCTCACAAAATAGCCTTGATGCCAGCCGGCTGGAGATTACTTATCAAGGTGTCGCCAACGTACAGATCAGTCGGGAGATCAGCAGTGGGTCTCTGGGGGGGCTGATTAGCGCCAGATCTCTGGTGGTTGATCCTGCTTTAAATCAACTGGGCCGTTTGGCGGTTGGGGTTTCGCAAACGGTTAATGCGCAGCACCAACTTGGTATGGACCTGGATGGTCTGCTCGGTGGTAGTTTGTTTACGGTTGGCAATGCCGACGTTAATTCCGACCCGGCAAACGCCGGAATCAGCGGCATTGGTGTCACGATCACCGACATATCAGCGCTGACCGGCGCTGATTATCGACTCGATGTGGATGGCAGCAGCGATTATATCCTCACCAACCTGACCGATAATTCAACCCAGAATCTTGGTGCAGTGCCGGCGGGTCCGGGTAATGTTGATGTAGTGGTCGATGGCATGACTATCTCGCTGGATCCAGCGGGTGCGGTGGGTGATGCATTGCTAATTCGCCCAACCCGGTCGATGGCCCAATCTTTTTTGCTGGCAGTTTCTGACCCGCGCAGGTTGGCTGCGGCGCTGCCGATTCTTCCCAGCACTAATTTGGCGAATACGGGTAGTGGTAAGGTCGATGGGTTGCAGATGGTGGATGCGACTAATGCCGCTTTTGCGACCACACCGGGTGTGTTAACACCGCCATTGATGGTCAGATTTACCGCTCCGGGCACCTATACGGTTTTTGATAACACCGTACCGGGTACTCCGGTGGTGTTGGAAGCCGGTATTGCTTATACGCCCGGTGCCGAATTGTTTCCCACGCCGGGCGCCATTGATCACGGCTACCGTATGCAAATTAGTGGCACCCCTGCCACCGGCGACGAGTTTCAGGTTGACTACAACAGCGCGGGTATCGGCGATAACCAGAACATGCAGGCGCTGATTAAACAGCAGGATCTGGGATTATTTTCCGGTGGCAGCGCGACTTATCAGGAAAGCTATCAGCAGCTGGTCGGCCAGGTTGGCGCTCATACCAGTAGTGGCAGCATTAACCTGGAAGCGGTGGGCTTTTCGTTGAGTCAGTCGGTATTTCGCCAACAGTCGGTTTCAGGCGTTAACCTGGATGAAGAAGCGGCTAATTTATTGCAGTTTCAGCAAGCCTTTCAGGCTGCAGCGCAAACCATCAGGGTGGCCGATACTATTTTTCAAACATTGATCAATGTCACCTAAGTTTGGGCCTGATGGGTTAGTTGCCGGTTCGTATCGGGTTCGTGTCATTTAGGTGGGTAAGGTTGGAGTAGTCTAGTGAGAATTGCCAGTAATCAGTTTTTTCAGCTTAATCTCAATTCCCTGCAGCAGCAGGAATTTCGAGTTCGCACCACTCAACTGCAGATCACCAGCGGCCAGAAATTACTCTCCCCGGCGGATGATCCGGCCGGGGCCACCCGAATACTGGCGCTGGAACAGCGCATCGCCAGTCTGGAGCAGTACGACCGCAACAATACGCTGCTAGAAAATCAGTTGCAGATCGAAGAGGCAGCGGTGCAGGAAATGCACGGGCTGCTTGATGATGCTCGTGCGTTGCTGATCGATGCCAATAGCGGCACACATACCGATAGCGATTACCAAACCTTTGGCGATGATATGCGCCAGATTCGTGACCAGCTCTTTAGTTTAGGCAATTCTCGCGATGCTAACGGAGAATTTATGTTCTCGGGCACTGCTACTAAAACCCAGCCCTTTGTGTTTAATGCAGTTACGGGGTTTCAGTATCAGGGTAATCAGCAGAGCCGGTCGGTGATCGTGGCAGCGGGTCGAGAGTTAAAATTTGGTGATAGCGGTTTCGACCTGCTTATTGATATTTACACCGGCAATCAGGGTATTACCGCTAGTGCCAATAATGCTAATACTGGCAGCGGTGTGCTTGGGGCCGTCTCCGAAGCCGTTGCAGGCGGATATAACGGCGATCAATTTCGGATTGATTTCACCGCCCCTGGCGTTTATGACCTGATTAACGTCACCACTGCGACCACGATTTCCGTGGGTAATCTCTATACACCCGGTGATTCCATTAGCGTGGGCGGAATCACTGCGACCCTGGATGGGGTGCCTGATACCACAGATCAGTTCGATTTTAATCCCAGTACTCGCCAGAACCTGCTGACCACCATCAATGATCTGGCGAACGGGCTTGAGGGTGCTACTGTTGCCAATGTGGCCAGTTTAACCAACCAGATTAACCGTGGGTTAGAGAATGTTGATGCGGCGTTAGAACGTACTAACGGCATTCGTTCCCGGGTTGGTAATCGCTTGAATGCGGTAGATGTGGTTCGGGAGGCGAATGAAAGTTTCGAGATCGCCTATCTCACAACTCTGTCTGAAATCCGCGATCTAGACTTTACCGAGGCAGCTTCTCGGCTGACCAGGGAAGTCAACGCTTTAGAGATTGCCCACGCGGCTTTTGCCCGGGTGCAAAACCTATCCCTGTTCGATTTCTTATAAGCGGGTCAAGATCGTTGTAACTAGCTAACCTGGTTATTCCCAGGCCTTTCTTTGGGATCTATCACCAGCATCTGATCTGGCGGCTGTTTCTCGACGCTAGTTGTTAACAACAATTCATTGTTATTTAAGATCAGGCAGGGCCATGAGATGGCTTTTTTGGTGTTTGATTTGGGGTTTAGCTTGGAATTTAGCTTGGGTTTAGCCTGGAATTTAGCCTGGAATCTTATAGGGCAGTTAATAGGCTGATGATTATCGTTTGACTCAGCTCAGGCAGAAGATGGCTATCTTCTGCCCAATGATTTGCAAGGCGCCAGTGGGTTTTTAACCTGTTCCAACTATTGTTTAATGGCTGGCGCTAGTGACCTGCTGATAAGCCTGGATTCCCTGCCGATCTGCTGGCCCTGACGTAACTGCTCGGCAAGCTGTAGACGCTGCTGTTGGCTCAGGGATTCCAGCTGTTGGTTAAGCCCAAGGATGGTCTCAAGCAGCGCGGCGCTATCCGCCGATGCAGCAGGTAAAGACTGCATCAGCTGGTCGCGATCTTGTTGAAACTCGGTTAGCTGCTCCCAGTCGTGGCTTTCTGCCGCCTTCACCATGAGCTCAGTCAAATGTAGCATCTGTTGCCAGGGCTGTGTCGACACTGGGTTCATTTGGCGGCTGCGCTAACAGCGACGGGCATGTCGCTATTACTGGCTTCCTGCTGTTGGATAGCCGGTGGGATCTCTAGCCAGGCACTGCGGATATCTTTCAGCAGTCCAGCGACTTCATCAATGATGGTGGTGTCGTTGTCCTGATTGGCCTGCATTAGGCGGCGTTCGCAATACTCGTAAAGATTATCCAGGTTGGTGGCGATTTCGCCACCTGCCACATGGCTGATGCTGCCGCGCAGGCCACCAATGATTGAAATGGCGCTGCCCAGGCATTGCCCTTTTTCGGCGACTTCCTGACGTTCAATATGGCCACGAGCACTGGCCAGACGCTGCAACAAGCCGTCAAATAATTTTAGAATTAAATGATAGGGGGATGCATTCAGCACAGTTTGACTTTGAATTTGTCGGTAGCTTTTCAGTGCGTCGGGATGGCTCATGGGGATACTCCTCGGGGTTGTTTGGGTGGCGTTGATTTTTTAAGGGCTAATCTGTGCACATTGGCTTCAATAATTAATTGTCGCGTCTGAAAACGCTACCGGGCAAGTTGGCTAGCTGCTGAGTTAAAAAGCCGCTCACCGCGTTGAGTTGGCCAACTAAAATATCCATGGCGATAAAATTCTGGCGTAACCGACGATCAAGATTGATGAGCCGAAGGTTGAGTCGGTCGCGTTGGTCGTCGAGGTCATCGACTCCCGCCTGGATACTCTTGGTGCGTTCGCCAATTGAGCCGTTGTCGCCAATGAAATCCTCGATCACTGCACTCAGTCGACCAGCCAGGCCGTTGTCGCCAGCAAAAAACTGGCCGATATCCTGGATGTTCAGTAACGCTGCCTCGTCTAGATCCTCACTGTCAACTGACAGGTGACCGGTCTGGGGATCGGTATTAATCCCGAGTTGGGTAATGTTCGAGATAGAGACTGTGTCGCTTGAATTAGCGAATAGGTTCTCGCGTAGCAGTCGTTCAAAGGTCTTAACCGTGGAATCACCCTGTAGTAGGCCGACTTGCTGAGTCTCCACATTAACCTGCAGTAGCCCTTTGATTACGGTGATCATGTTGTTATAAGCGCCGGTAAAAGCGCTTACCTGGGCTTTGGCACTAGCTTCATCAAAGTTAACGGTGACTCGGGTAGTTTCTAAAACGTCTTCATCCAGTAAGGTGAAGGTGACACCGTCGATAGCGTCATCAATGATGTTGCTGCTACGAGTGACTTGTTGACCGTCGATCTGGATGACCGCATCTTCGGCAGCCTGGGTCTGGGTCATATTGGTGGTGCCTGTGTCGAAAGCCAGCCGCGACAGGCCATTGGTATCGGTGTCGTTGCCGTCGCTGTCGTTGACGAATATTGAAATACTCGCGTTTACTCCGGTTTCGGTGGTTGTTATTTGTAGCCGGCTAACGGTGCCGCCAAAACCATCATCAACATTGATAATGGTGGCCTGAATACCCTTGCCTGAGGCTGCACTGTTGATGGCATCACGAACATCGGCCAGGCTATCGGCGCTGCTATTGATATCGACTGCAATGATGTCGGTGCCTGCAATAATGGTCAGACTACCGGTGCCGACTGACTCAGCTGAGCTGGTGAAATCGACGGATTGCAGCTTCTGTACTTTGGCAAGGTTTTCGACGATCACGTCGATGTCGCCTAGTGGCGCATCGCTAGTGGTGCTCACACTGATGTAATCGGAATTATTTAACGAGGTGGAGCGATTTTGAAAGTTATCCAGGTTATTCAGCGCATCGAGGGCGGTTTGAAAAGTAGCCAGAGATGAGGAGAATTGACCGAGCCCAGACAGGTTGGTTTGAAACTGTGTTTCCAGGTTGTTAAGACGGTTGTTTGTTGGTGCGGCTTCCGCGCTCACCAGGCTTGACACCAGGCCGTCGATATCGATGCCAGAACCGATTCCGGTTGACGTCAGCATGTCGATTCGGTTGGTGTCATTGCGTGATTCTCCCTGGGGGTAGGATTGGATTTACCAACTCAATTCATCTAGCCGGTAAGACCTTCCAACAAGCCACCACCTTCTTTGAGGCGCTGGGC
>JAESTY010000366.1 GCA_016763355.1 Immundisolibacteraceae bacterium | reverse complement strand
TTTGGTGATGGCTGCTTTGTCGGCTCTCTGACATTCTCCGGGGCAGCCTCTACAGGTTTGGGTTTTTTGGCAGCAGGAGCTGTCTTAGGCTGTTCAGCAGGAGTTGGTTGATCAATACCCTTGTTGCTCTGAACGCTAGTCTCAGGTTTGTCAGCTACATTAGAAACCGGGCTGACGGGCCTGCTTGGTCCAGGTGTTTGCTGAGTCGATTCCGAAGAGGCTACGTCTGCCTTTTTAGCAGGCTCGAGTTGGGAAATAGGTGCGGCTTGTTCCTCGGGTTGAGGTGCGGGCCGAGCCACAACTTCATTGATTTTTGGTGTGACCACATCTTCCTGGGGTGTTGCAGCTGGGCGAGCTGTTTTGGACTGCTGTGGTTTGGGCACGGCTGCTGGTGAAACCGCAGTTGCTTCTGGTTTCGATGGTTTTGTATCGGTGACAGACGATATCTCTGGGACGCTAGAAGTAGTTTCGGCTACCTCTGGCGCAGCCTGGTCAGTGGCTGCCTGCTGGTTGGCCTGGTCAGACTCCACGGTAGGTTGCACCGCCGGTTTGTTACCCCGGCCGCCACGGTTTCCGCGTCGGTTGCCTGATTTAGACGATTCGCGCTGCTGATCATCATTACGCGGTGGTCGCTGCTGCTTTTTCTGGTCACTATCATTTTGCTGGTTGTTGTTATTTTTTTGCTGATTTTGCTGGCGATTACTGCCCTCACCCTGTTGTTTACTGTTTTGGGGTTTACGGGAATCAGTGCGTTTTTGATCGTTGCGGTTATTCTGGTTGTTTTGACCGCCTTTATTACCCTGACCACGGGAGCGATTGTTGCCACCGCCTCGGGTTGATCGTTTGTCATTATTTCGATTCGCCGGTGCTACCGGTTTGTTTTGCTCTTCAGTTTTGTTGTCTGCAGTCATCCAGCCAAACAGTTTAGAAAGCAGGCCTTTTTGTTCCGAGGGTTGCTTTGATTTGGTCGGCGGAGAGGTTCGAGAAACAGGTTTCACTGCAGCAGGTTCAGGCTGGCTAATACTTGGCTGCTGAGCAAGGTCTTCGGCTTCTATTACCGGCAGATCAAAACTCAGGGTTTCCTGAAGGCCCTTATTGAGATCCTGAACACGGGTGCGTTGGATGTCGTAATGGGGGGTTTCCAGGTTTGCGTTTGGCAAAATCACCGCTTGCATGCCCAGGCGGTTATCCAGGTCTGCTAACAGGGCGCGTTTTTCATTGAACAGAAAAGTTGCCACCGGAATCGGTACTTGTACGCTAATGCGAGCAGTTCGTTCTTTGTGGGCTTCTTCTTCGATTAAACGGACGATATGCAGGGCTAGTGACTCAACCGTGCGAATGGTGCCCTGGCCATCGCAGCGGGGGCAGGTAATAGCGCTAATTTCCCGTAAAGAAGCGCCAAGACGTTGCCGCGACATCTCCAACAAACCAAAACGAGATATTTTGCCAATCTGTACCCGCGCTCGATCTGCTTTGGTGGCATCTCTTAAACAGTTTTCGACTTCACGTTGATTTTTGTTCGAATTCATATCAATGAAATCGATTACCAGCAGACCGCCCAGATCACGCAGACGCAGCTGGCGGGCTACTTCTTCGGCCGCTTCCATATTGGTACGAAATGCTGTCTCTTCAATATCCGCCCCCTGGGTAGCTCGGGCCGAATTGATATCGATGCTGGTTAGCGCTTCGGTGTGATCGATAACGATACTACCGCCAGAGCGCAGGTTAATGCTGCGCTGATGGGCCGTTTCTATTTGATGTTCTATCTGGTAGCGGGTAAACAGGGGAATGCTGTCTTCATAATGTTTAAGCTTGTTGAGGTTCTGCGGCATTAACTGCTGCATGAACTCTACTGCTTCGGCATAAACCTCATCGCTGTCAATGATCAGTTCAGATATATCATTGCGCAGGTAATCGCGAATTGTCCGCGATACGATATTACTTTCCTGATAAACCAGAAACGGTGCTTCTCGTTGCTCGGCTGCATTGGTGATTGAGGTCCAGAGCTCCATCAGGTAGTCCAGGTCCCACTGTAGCTCTTCGCGGTTGCGCCCCAGCGCCATGGTGCGTGCAATCGCACTCATGTCTTCTGGCACCGTGACTTCGTTCATCACCGCGCGAAGCTCGTCCCGGTCTCTGGATTCTACTTTTCTGGAAATTCCACCTGAACCAAGGGTGCGAGGCATCAGAACCAGGTAGCGTCCGGCAAGACTTATTTGTGTGGTTAAGGCTGCGCCCTTGTTTCCGCGTTCTTCTTTTTCAACCTGGACAATCAGTTGTTGGCCTTCTTTTAAGGCACCCTGAATGCTTTTTTTGCCGCCACCCTCGTTGAAAAGTTGTGATGCAACTTCCTTGAGTGGCAAAAATCCGTGGCGGTCAGCACCGTAATCGATAAATGCTGCTTCCAGACTGGGTTCTACGCGGGTGACTGTGCCCTTGTAGATGTTGCTCTTGCGTTTGTTCTGAGCAACCGATTCTATGTCGAGATCAAAGAGGTACTGGCCGTCGACGATAGCTACCCGAATTTCTTCGGTCTGTGTAGCGTTGAGTAATATTCTTTTCATTATGGGAGTCCTGTACAGGTAGTCCCAATTTCCGTAACCCAAAAGGGAATCCTGACCCGAGATTGCTCGAAATTGCGCCGCTAGATGCGGCGGTTTGGGCGGGCGGGTCAAAGCTAGAGGAAATTGGTTTAATGTTTAAAAAGCGATTGAGCAACTGTCCATAACCCATGGGCGTGGCGAGTTCTGTCACTATCAGCCAAAAACTTGGGATAGCAGAGAACAGGATCAGGCCTGCAGTTGA
This sequence comes from Immundisolibacteraceae bacterium, assembly GCA_016763355.1. GTDB lineage: Bacteria > Pseudomonadota > Gammaproteobacteria > Immundisolibacterales > Immundisolibacteraceae > QNFC01. The sequence goes on along the minus strand of JAESTY010000366.1, from coordinate 3,938 downwards.
TAGGAGAGTTGTCATTATGTGAGTGTTTGTATGTCCAGAATTTCTGGAATCGATCTCGTTGTAAAATTCGGTATAGGCGGCTGGGCGTTTATGAGCGCTGAACCTGCCCGAAAATAACTTTTAATCCAAGTTGATAGATCAGACCAGTGGTCAGGATTTAGTGTCCGCCTAAGTAGCGGCTCATCCTAACTATTGCAGTCCGATCGCCGGTCATTGTAACTAAATATCGGTCTAAGGAAAGGGGGCTTGTTTACGATAAAATAAACGGCCTCTGAAACTCTGTTTGCTTTGAGGCATTAGCGGCGATGGTATTTGTTGTTAGTGACTTTAAATTCAGCAGAGCATCTTCTGGCAAAACATCTTAGTAAAATTTAGATATTACTTTGATTTTCAGTAGCTTTAATTGATAAGTTTTTGCCGTTAACTCCCAATTAATTTTAAAGAATTTTAACTTTATGGCCAGTGGGCGATTTTTCACCATCGATGACGAACAGGCCGGTCAGCGCATCGATAATTTTCTATTACGAAAATTTAAACATTTGCCGCGTAGCCGGATATATAACCTGTTGCGTCGCGGTGAAGTACGAGTAAACCGCAAACGAACCAAACCAGTTTATAAGCTCAGTATCGGTGATGAGGTCCGTGTGCCACCTCTGCTAGCTGAACCCGAGTCCTCTCATCCTACGGTTCCCGAGCGGTTAGCGGCCAAGCTGCGCGATGCGATTTTTTTCGAATCTGACCAGTTTCTGGTGGTCGATAAGCCACCTGGCCTGGCCGTACATGGGGGTAGTGACTCAGTTTTGGTGTGATCGAAATGATTCGTAAGCAGCGGCCTGAGGCCCGGTTCCTGGAATTGGTGCACCGGCTAGACCGAGAGACATCCGGTTGCCTGTTAATCGCTAAGAAGCGCAGTGTTTTACGAGCTGTTCAGCAGCTTTGGCGTGATGGCAAGGTTAAAAAAACCTATCTAGCGCTGGTCGCTGGCAAGTGGCAGGGCGGTAAGGTCAATAGTGCACTTCGAAAAATCGATCGCAGTGGCGAACGGGTGGTTATTGTAGATCCAGGCGGAAAACCCTCTCTAAGCTATTTTCAATCGTTGGGCACCCGGGCAGTTAATGCTGACCTTGAGGTTTCCATGATGCGAGTCGATATCCATACCGGTCGAACTCACCAGATTCGTGTCCACGCGGCTAGCAGTGGACATCCGGTTGTTGGCGATCAAAAGTATGGTGATGAAGGGTTTAATTCACAATTTATACAGACCGGCCCGTCCCGGTTGTTTCTGCATGCCCACACTTTGGAGTTTGAATTGCCTGGTGAGCAGCCGTTAAGGTTTCATGCGCCGCTACCCAAGGAATTTGATCCCTGGGCTGAGCTAGTTGACCGGTCAGGGCGCAAGCAATAATAAGCTTAGGTTTTAGCGCATCTCAGCGCGGTCGAAATTATTGATGACTTTTAGGTTTTTGGGTATATGGCTGGTTAGCCAGGGTTGGGCTAATTTTTATCGTTTTATTAATATTTAGGGGTAACCATGAGTTGGGCTGAAATACACCGTCAACGGCTAGATCAAGTAGAGGGAATTGTCTTTGACTGGGACGGCACCCTGGCTGATTCAATTGCCACCATTGTTAGTTGCATGCAGAGCGCGGCAGTAGCCATCGAACTTGCAGTACCTGGCGACGATGCAGTGCGAGACATTATCGGCCTTGGCCTGGCTGAGGCGGCTCAGCAGTTGTTTCCCAATGTCAGTATTAAGCAGCAGCAGGATTTGGTTGAGGGATATCGGCAGCACTATCTGCGTCCGGAAAATCGGCAGGTGATGCTGTTTGATGGGGTTCGAGAGCTATTAGTAGAGTTGAAAAACTCAGGCTATTTATTGTCGATTGCAACCGGGAAAAGTCGGCGTGGATTAGACCGAGCACTGGCGGAAACCGGTCTAGCCGATTTTTTTGTCGGTACTCGCACCGTTGATGAGTGTTTTTCCAAGCCTCACCCTCAGATGCTCGAAGAGCTTGCCGACATTAAGGGCATGGCTGCGTCTCGGTTGTTGATGGTCGGAGATGGTTTGATGGATATAGAGATGGCCAGTAACGCGGGTGTCTTGCCGGTTGCGGTCTCTAGCGGCGCCGGTGATGAGCGAGAATTGCTAGCAGCAGGGGCTATTGGCTGCCTGGGGTCCGTGAGTGAGCTGGGCTTGTCCGGGGGATTGTTGAAATCTATAAATTCGGTCACGGGTTGAACTGTGGCTCAGTGTGGGTGTTTTTTCTGAGCTAACTGTTTGTTTAACTACTCGTGGATGAAATGATTTAGCCATGTGATTTTGAGTAGACTGTAACCTCCAATGACTAAAAACAGCTTGCTGTTGATTTGCCAGGAATAAAACGATGAATGATGACAATGGTTCACGGCTTCAATCTCCAGACTGGGAGCGTGATGCATTAGCAAAGCTAGCAGGTGCAGCTCTGGTTGAGCAGCGCAAAAGTCGTCGCTGGACGATTTTTTTTCGGTTAGCTTTTTTGACCTATGTATTAGTGCTGACTGTATTAATGCTGCCTGACACTTTTTCTAGAGGTACTGATAGCAGTGATCGTCATACTGCCGTGGTCCGACTAAGTGGGGTGATTTCAGAGCAGGCTGAGGCCAATGCTAAAAATGTAAACAAGGGTTTACGGGCTGCTTTTGCTGATGAAAATAGTGCGGCGGTCGTGCTTAAAATCAATAGTCCTGGTGGTAGTCCGGTACAGGCCGGGCAAATCCATGACGAAATGTTGCGGCTAAGAAAAAAATATCCAGAGACCCCTCTGTATACAGTGATCGACGATATCTGCGCTTCGGGTGGCTATTATGTGGCTGTCGCCAGTGATCTTATTTTTGCAGACAAGGCCAGCATTGTTGGTTCCATCGGTGTGTTAATGAATGGTTTTGGGTTCGTTAATGCGATGGATAAAATTGGTGTTGAAAGGCGGTTGTTGACTGCCGGTGCTCATATGGGCTTTTTAGATCCGTTTTCGCCTGCAGATGGCGAAGCCGTGACCCACGTGCAGTCATTACTAGATGACGTGCATCAGCAATTTATTGATGTGGTAAAAAATGGTCGCGGAGATCGGTTGATGGAAAATTCGGATACCTTCTCGGGACTGATCTGGAGTGGTCAACAGAGCTTGAAATTAGGTTTGATTGACCAGTTTGGTAGTCTTGGCAGCGTTGCCAGAGACGTGGTCGAGGAGACTGAAGTTGTTGATTTTACGGTCGGTGATAGTCCGATCGAAAAATTTACCCGTAGTCTGGGGGCGTCGATTGGGACCGCTCTAGCGAGTCGGTTCGGCCTCTCTTCAGAACCATCGCTACGCTAAACACATAGGGTTTTCGAGGTTGGAACTAAGGGTCGGTAGGAGGCCCTAACAACCGTGGTTTAAATTTAGCTAAAAGGTTGCCGTTACTAGCTTTGACACCGTAGCGGCGCATCCGTATCATCCGCGCCCTGATGTCGACTGGCCTTCCAGAAATTATTGATCCAATCTCCCTGTGTAAACGGGGCGCCGAATTGGTGGGTGAAATTCCCCTTGGTTCAATGGAACGATTAAAATCGACAGTGGTTAATGTCTTAGGTAAGGCCAGTGTCGAACTCAAATTTTCGATCACAGATCGTGCTGAAAAATTAATTACTGGGCAGGTTGTGGCAGTCGTTTTCGCTGAATGTCAGCGCTGTCTGCAGCCGGTTGAACTGAAGATCAAATGCAATGTGAATTTGCAGTTGGTGAAGGATGAAGCGGCTGCAGCGGAATTGGTTAATGAACGCGAGCCACTGCTGTTTCAGAGCGAGTCCGAATTTCAGTTGCGGGAACTAGTCGAAGACGAGTTATTACTTGGTCTGCCGATTGTTGCCTTGCATGATGAAACGGTTTGTCAGATGTCAGCTAGTAATACAGAAAGTAGTA
>JAESTY010000365.1 GCA_016763355.1 Immundisolibacteraceae bacterium | reverse complement strand
GTGCTCATAGCCGTTGGGTTTATGATATCAAGCTTGATTTTTTCGAGCTCATTTCAGTCCAGAACGCCGATAAACATAGCTACTTTGGGCGCGATAGAGCTTTATTTCTTTTATTTACTGACTCGCTACGATATGGAGCCAAGTAAGCAGCGTGTTATGTGTTCGATACTCGCTGTATCTATGGTTGCCTGCTCGCTTCCTTATTCGATAAGTGCATGGATTTATGTGAATGCAGGCATTGACTCTCTAGTTGGCCTGCATATCTTCATGAAAGAAACCTATCAGAGTTTCAGTTTTGCGATAATCTCGCTGCTATTAATCGTTTCCATTTCGCCAGGGAGCGTTACGAATGGAATTTCCCGCCGTTTTGGAATTGATCATCTTGTTAGCTCTATCAATTCTCGCTTTAAGATATGTCTTTTCAGCGTTAAGGGGCATGTACAGTGATAATAATGGCGATGCAAGCGCTAGCAAGCCAAGCGATTCACGCGATGATTCAAACGATTGATAAGGTTGGCATAGGCTCGGTGATAACAATATTAGGCATTGAGGTTGCTAGTGAGAGCGGAAAGATAGAGCTAGCTAATTCAATTATGGATTCGTTCGGCGCGTTTGACTGGGTTAAGTTGATCGCTACCATTGGCGCTATTACATTCGTTATTAAAAACCTAATAGAGAGCCGCAGGGCATATTTAACATCAAAGAAAACGGCATTAGAAATTAAGATTCTTGAAAAGACAGATTCCCCCGACAAGGAGAACACCGACTAACTAAAACCAGGAGGTGGATTATCTAAGCCAAATACCATCGCGAGGTGGTATTTTTTTGCCTGCAATCCACTGGTCAGAGCAGTGAATAAGGTTAACTGGTGTATATTGGTTCTACTGAAACGAAACGAGATAATATTATGATTAACAGTAAGTCGCTTGAAATGAATCCTATTAGCTTGCCCATGTTTACGGGTGAAAAATCAATGATACCATTTGATCTAAAAACTCTTGCTGGTCTACCTCTTGAGTTTGTGTTGGTAGTTAAACAAATGCTATCGGGCGTTAAAAATGATGGTGGAGAAGCATTCTTTACCATTCACGGCAAGCAGTTAAAAGCCAACGAAACATTGCGCCGAGGTGCACCGCATACTGACGGAAATTACGAGCCTGTAAATATGTCGTTTGGAAGTGGTGGCGGTGGTGGCTGGAAAATCGGAGAGAACGGGCCCGGAATAAACACAAGCCTACATTCAGAGCAGTACCTAAGCCATACTGGCGGCATTGTGTTGGCCTCTAATTTTGAATCATGCCTAGGTTGGAATGGAGACTTTGAAGGAGAGCAAGAGGTCGGAGGTGACTGTCGTCATATAAAGCTAAATAAACCTTTCATGCTAAAAAAGGATACAGTATATTACGGCAATAACCATTTTATACATGAGTCGCTGCCAGTAAGTGAAGATGTTCATAGAGTGTTTGCTAGAATAACAATGCCAATTAATCACGAATTTCATTAATAACAGGCAAGGGCATTCCTCCCTCATGACAGTTGGTCACTGTGCCATTCGACTAGACGAGATTCGTACCCTCCGTACCGCACAAGCGGTTAGTTTATATTGATGAGTGAGTTAGTCCAAAGTAGGTGGTTAATTTATTAGCAGTCGTCGCAGCGTGTATAAGCCATGGTTTGCCACTAGGTTCCGCAAGGAGAAGCGCTCGAGAGTGATAAGAGGCAATATCACAAAGCTAGCTCACTCAATCAATATAAATTAGTTCACACAGTTGAGCGCCCAAGGCAGTTAATGCAATATGCTAATTAAATTAACGGGGCGCTCACCTGTGAGAATTAACCAATAAACCAAAGAGGAAATACCATGCAAGAACATGAAAAACGAGTAGTGACAGAAAAAGAAGAATTAACCAAAAAGCTTTTAGCTCTGCTTGGTTTTGTTGAGACCGATACGTTCAAGTCGCTAGAACAAGAAGATCGCGAACTTTTACTAGAGCAACTTGAACTCATGAAGCAGTATGAGGTGATATTGGTAGTAAGAATTGAGCGATTTGATTAATAACTATCGCGTGTTATAATTAGTTTGTTGATTGGTTGTGGTGACCTAGTTAGCGAGAAAGGATTGTTAGTAACTTTGGAGGCGAATAAATCCGTCTGTCACCACCCAGAGTTACCAACAGTCCTTTTTTAATGTCTACGTTTCCTCTCCAAGTCCCATTAAGATCACATTTCTTGATCAACAAACAATGATATTCACGCAGAATCAAATTGCCAGCTATAAGTTTTTACAAGTCCAAGCAATGTCCCGCCATGACAACTTGGCCCCATCATGAGGCTCTTACGAGTATCAGGGTTAGCATTTATGTTAATCACCGAGCAATCGGGTTAGGGGATGAATTAGTACCCGTGAATTGATGTTTTATTCATTATTAGCTAGATACACGTTTAATCAGTAACGGTTAAGCCCTTTAGTTAGTGAGCTGTGTAGTTATCAGTTAGGGGAAAATGGCTTACTGATCTAGTAACTAAATTAATAAGGGATAAAAATGGATATTGGTGAATTCAAACCTCAGTACGAAAAAGGTAATTACAAATATTATTATTGCAACGGTAATGAAATGCCACTTTACACTGACTTTGAAAAGATGTGCGAAGAATTGCCTAACGTCTATGTTGGCACTCACGATAGTGGCATGTTGTGCGCTCACAATATGCCATGCTGCATTTGCAAGGTTAATCACGCTGTATTTGTCATGCCAAAGGGGATATTTGAACCGTGCTGGAAGTGCCAAAAAGAAGGCTACGAAATCATCAAGCGATCGCCTAAAGCTAAGCGCGGAATTATTGATAGGATTTTTGATTGGATATATCACGATTAGCTAACTGGTCTAATCTGTCCTCACCGCAAACGATGCTACTGTGTGGTGACTGAAACGAATAAGGAATTGATATGAGCATTGAGACAATAACAGCGAACAGCAATGATAAAACAGAGGCGTACCGACTGTTAGTTATGCTTCACACTATGGCGGTGCGACAAGCTGGTAATGGCGAGAGGTCTATTAGGGCTACAGCAACATATCCAGATTACGTATTAACATCTGTGACAAATGACATCGTTGACATTATCGCGGTGACAGTTGACGGGTTTCACACTTACACAATGCAGCAATGCGAGGAAGAATCATGAGTAAAGCGGAAGATTTTTTAAAGTGGTGCAGCGAACGCATGGGGCATCCAGCGCAAATCATGGCGGCACGTGACGCGATCAATGAACAGAAGCAAACAATTAATGAGCTTAATTCGCACATCGAATCGCTGGAAAGGAAGTGCAAACCAGTGCTTGACGATATGGTCACCTTGCTCAAGGGTCAGCGCAGGGATTTATACGACGGCAGCGTTGAGGTTGATGGTGAGTCTGCTCATGAGTTGCAAGTGGCGCTTTATGCTACGCACAGCCAATCACTAGCTAACTTGCGAGCTGATGCGGTAACCGATGCGATATTTAACAGCGAACAAATTGATATTGACGGTCATAAATACGTTGGACTAGAAGACCTTGAAGTAAACATTAAGCAAATGAAGGAGGCGTCATGAGAGATAGAATCAAACCAACAACAGCATCCGTTAAGGCGTTCTCACTACAGGCTGCTAAGGATAACGTAGCCAAGGTGACCAACCTATTACGGCTGGCTAACATTCGCCTTGAGGCATTGCAGAATGACTGATTTCCCAGAAGGTTTAGTGGAAGAATTCGATAAGATATTTGGAGAAAAGAAATGAGCTATAAAACTAAAATGAGCGATGTGTTTAACCCATTAGCCATAGTTACCGGGAAGGACATTGACAGTTGGGAGCTAAAAGATATTAACGGCAACCTTTATGCTGTGTTTTACAATCATCAGGCGTGCATAAGTGCCGCTAAAGCCGTAGGCGCATACGATGCAAACCAAGAGCACATTGCTGAGTTGGAGGCTGAGTTATTGCGGCAGAGACAAGGACACGTAAATCTAATTGCCCTTGAAATAATACCAACTAGATATGTCGATAGCTCCATGAATGAGATTGTGGCAATCGATAAACTGCTGGATGGCAAGAAATAACAACCAAGCATTCTAGCGAGTGCTTATTATTAGTAACTCTGCATTCATTCAATTGAATAGCTGAAATTCGATGTCGTGGTTGGTTTCGTTCGGCGTAGAGTTACTACTAATAATTAATGGAGAGATTTATGAGTAGAGAAATAGTAACACCTACGTTAACCGCATCATTAGATGTTGAGTGTCCATATTGCGGCGAGTGGTTTGATCTTTTTGATGGTGACGATGACCATATCTATCAGGGTGCAATATTTGGCAACCGATGGGAAGACCTGGAAGGTGATAAACACCACTGCCCTAAATGCGAAGCCGAGCTTACAATTGATACGGTTGATTATTAAATGAGAAACCCAACACAAACAGAGTACGACAACCGCGACAAATCAATGACTCATTACGCAATTGGCACATGGGATAAAATAAGCTGGCACAAGAAAGGCAAGGCTAGCGATTGGATGCCGGATAACGCAAAGGTTATTCCTGATATGGAGCCACTGCTTAACGGATGGATAGACGTTGACGTTAGGTTGCCCGAAGATGCAACCAGCGTTATAGCCTCTTGCGATGACGATGTGTGCGAATGCTTAGTTGACGCGCCCGGTGATGGAACGTTTGAATTTACCGCGGCATGCTCTGGGTTGAAGTTTAATGCAACTCACTGGCAACCACTACCACCACCAGCTTACAAGGAGCCTACATAATGAAAATGAAAGATGCACTAGCAATAATTGAACGTACCGATGGCGGATTTAGAGTTCACTTCGAGGAAGCTAAGGACGGAATGCTTCGAGCGGGATACTTTCCAGAACGAGATGAGGCGCTTATTCGCGGTGAAAATGACGCATGGATTCTAGCAAGGAAGTTTGCGGGTAAGACAAGGTGTAGGTTTGTTAACATTTACGTTGTTGATTCTGAGTCCAGACCGGTATCGGGATACAAAGATAAGATGATAGTGAATCGATAAGGAAATGACGATGAAAGTGATAATTATATTTGCGCTGGCAATGCCTGGCTGCGCTAACATGCCGCTTAATCCGTATGCTGACTTATCATCGGCGGGAAAGGCTCGACAAGCGCTACATGCAATTGATTTCGCGCAAACACTGCAAACAGCTAAGTACCCTGATTGTTTATATGAATCATTCCCAGTGACAAGAAAGATAATCGGCAAGCAGCCAAGCAAACAAAGCGTGATACTTCGGGGTGTGACAACAAGCTACCTTAGCGCCCAGCTGGACCATTATATTTATAAGTCCGACCTATCGACAGGGTGGAAAGACTTTCTAGGCTATGTGATGGTAGGCGTAACCGCAGATACGATAATTAAGAATTATGGCATTGGCATTAGAATTGGCGCTAAACCGGCTAAATGTGAATGGTAAGCAACCGCCCTAACCGGCGGTTTTTTAATGTCTATAGCAATGTGATACACTTGGTTTATTAAATAACTAACGGGTGAATAATGAATAAGCCAAAATTAACAGCAAAACAGAAGATGTTTTGTGAGGAGTATTTAATTGACCTTAACGCAACGCAGGCGGCGATTAGAGCAGGGTACTCCGAGAAGACGGCACAGCAAATAGGTGCTCAAAACTTGTTAAAACTTGTTGTGGCCGAATTCATAGCCGAATTGAAGGCTAAACGCAGCGAGGAGATACGCATAGACGCCGCATGGGTACTTAAAAGCGCTAAACGTGTATTCGATAGATGCATGCAAGACGAGCCTGTAATGGTGCAAGGAGAGCCCACAGGGGAGTATCAATTTAAAGAGGCTGGAGCGAATAAGGCATTGGAAATTATAGGAAGGCATGTTGATGTTCAAGCGTTCCTCGAAAAGACTGAGGTTAAAAACGTCACAGAGGAAATGACGGACGAAGATTTAGACGCGAGAATTAAAGCGTTGAGTGCCAGCTGATGCAATTTAACCAGGTGATCACATCGAGAGAGCAGCGTATTGAGCTTATTGGGCTACTTGAAGAAAAGGCATCCAGAGCCATTAAATACCGATACAAGAAAATGCATAGCACGCTGTATGACTGGCAAAAGGAATTCATATCGGATACTAGCGACTTTTACGCAGTGTGCCTTTGTGCTGCTAATCGTATAGGCAAAACTTACACCGGGACTTATATTGACGCGATCCATTTAATGGGTGAGTACCCGGAAGGATGGGAAGGCCACAAATTTGACAAGGGAATAAAGGCGTGGCTACTTGGTTACTCTGGTGAAAAAACAAGGGACTTATTACAGCATGAGATATTCGGAAGAATTGAGAAAGGTAAGCTACTTGGTGGCCTAGTCCCGGCGGAATTAATCGTTGATTATAAGGCAATGTCAGGCACGGCGGGCGCACTTAGAGAGGTCAGGGTTAAACACTCTAGCGGTAGCATATCAACCTGCCAATTCTGGTCTTATTCACAGGGACAGCATGCCCTAATGGGTGATAGTGTTGATTGGTATCACATCGATGAAGAACCAAGGGATCAAACTATATACCCGCAGGTATTAACTAGGACAGCGACAGGCGACAGCGGCAAAGGTGGCAGGGGCATACTAACATTCACGCCGGAGAACGGGAGAACAGAGCTGGTAGTTAAGTTCAT
>JAESTY010000364.1 GCA_016763355.1 Immundisolibacteraceae bacterium | reverse complement strand
GGAGCTGTTGTAACAATCTGATTGTAAGGAACGTGTGTGAACCGAAAGTCCGTTTAAAGGTACTTGCTGGCATTCACTAATTAATCAAATCCCTATATCAATGAACACTTAAAATCAAGACATGAAAAAACCCCAACATCCGAAGATGAAGGGGTTTGTTTCTGTTGGTGTTTAGCTGTAATATCAAATGTTTATTGATACTTCAGCCACAGCTACCTACTGAACCACACGATGTGCAAAAATCACAACCGTCTTTTTTAATAACAGTCAGGCTTCCGCACTCGTCACATTCTCCCCCAGCTTGCACAGGTGGGTTATGTAAGGTTTCGTTCACCTTCTGGCTTTGCATGATACCCATTGTTTCAACGGGGTATCCATCGACATCAAGGATACCAAGCATTGCATAGCGGTGAATCATTAAAGCAGCTAAGTAAGCCACCGAGGACGGATAATTCTTTTGCTTATCCGAACCAGGGACTTTTGCCATAAAGTCCCCTTGTGGCTCACAGTAATTTAGCAACTGCTGTAGTTTTCCTCCGATCCACGCAGGGTCTATAATTCGCATGTCGTAAGACAAACTTTTACATAGACCGTCAAGTGCATGGCTGTACTCACCAGATAACCATACAGAGTATGGGCGGCTCGTACCATCAGGAAGCGTTAGTTCTTTTAAGCCCATAACAAAGTCATCACTTGTTACAGGGTTCAGAATATCCACTGTCCATGACATTGTGCCATCGGTGGTTGTTTTTGGCTCCTTCTTGCTCATTAACGCATCCAGCACTGGTGTTTCATCGCTGTTATCAAAAGCACCAAGGCTTTCGCAACGGCGTTTAACCAACTTTGCAACAGCAGCGACAATTGAAGGCATGAACATATCTCCCTCTGGCAATGCCATGGTAAACGCATCATCTCCTTTTGCTTTCGCAATTGAATCCAGTTTTGTTTTTAACCAAGCGCTGTCATTGGAACGCATATCCATACTTAGCGTTTTTGCAAGCGCCCCCAATCCACGTGGCTGTTCTGCGCCATTAATCCAGACTTCAAACGGATGCTTTCTCCCGTTTTCAACATAGCCTACGAACACGGCAAATTTATATCCCAAAGGATGTTCAACCATGTCGCACCATGCAGGGTTGCCACCCATTGTGTCAGGTCTCTTTTGCCAGCGTAACGAGTCCATTACAGGTTTCGGAAGCTCTTTCAACTCAACCTTACGGTCGGGGTCGTCATTGCTTAAACCTGACGAATTAGAACCTGTTACGCTCAAGACCGAGCCTGTAACTGAATTTGGGCGGAATGTAGATAGCCCTTTTGCTCCCATTTCCCATGCCTTCATATACAAGTGTTTAAACTCGTCGAAGGGATAGTCCACAGGGATGTTCACGGTTTTACTGATTGCAGTGTCGATAAACGGAGCGACCGTAGTTACCATGTTTAAATGCGCTTCAGCACTCATCTCAAGAGCTGTCACCCAATAGTCAGGTAAATTATCTACATCGCCATCATAAGAATCGCGGTACAGGTGGTACGCATAGTCCAGAACCTCATAGTCCTGATGCGAGCCGTCTTCCATACGTTTCTTGCGCGTATATCCCCAGCTAAAGGCTGGTTCAATCCCGTTTGAACAGTTACCCCCGAAAGCCAGTGAAATAGTGCCTGTTGGGGCAATGCTTAACAAATGACTATTGCGGATACCGTGCTCCTTGATTGCATCTTGAATATCTTTAGGTAATCGCTTAACGAACTTACTTTTTAAATACTCTTTTGCATCAAATAACGGGAATACACCTTTCTCTTTGGCAATCTCAACCGATGAGCGGTAAGCCGCGTCACGCATAGCTTGCGTCACTTCTTCGGCAACTGCCAATCCTTCATGGGAATCATATCGAACCCCAATCATGATCAACATGTCACCAAGTCCAGTGTACCCAAGCCCGACACGGCGTTTCGCCATCGCTTCAGCCTTCTGTTTTTCAAGAGGCCAGTATGTTTCTTCCAACACATTATCAAGCATGATAATTCCTTCACCTACAACTGCCTCAAAAGCAGTGTAATCAAAGTATGCATTATCAGAAAATGGGTTGACTACAAAGCTGGTCAACTTAATTGAACCAAGACAGCAGCAGCCGTAGCTAGGTAGAGGTTGTTCGGCACAAGGATTTGTTGCTTCAATAATCTCGCAATAATGCAAGTTGTTTTCAGCATTCATTTTGTCGATGAACAAGACACCTGGCTCTGCATGGTTGTAGGTAGACTTGAGAATCAAGTCCAGCAAAACCTTCGCTTCTATAACTTCATAAATCCACAGCCCATCTTTACGCTGGACGGCATTGGTTGTGTCCATCGGTTCAGCTTTATGTGTCAGTTCAAAGCTGTTACCAGCTTTAGCATCCATCATCAGCTTGTCCGTTACACCAACGCTCAGATTAAAATTGGTTAAAGAACCAGCCTTATCTTTTGCTTTGATGAACTCAACAATATCTGGATGGTCACAACGCAGCACGCCATTTGAGCACCACGCCTTGCGCCAGCCGATTCAACGGTCTGGCACGTTCTGTCAAATACGTGCATGTATGACACAGGGCCACTTGCACGGCTTTTTGTGCCTTTTACCAATGCACCACAAGGTCGGATTTGGCTAAAATCATAGCCTACTCCGCCACCTCTCCGCATGGTTTCAGCAGCTTCGCCTACAGCTTGGAAGATTGATGGACGTTCGCCATCGTTTTTTGATACCGAATCACCCACAGGTTGCACAAAGCAATTAATGAGTGTTGCCTTAATGTTTGTTCCTGCTGCGGACATGATGCGCCCGCCCATAATAAGCCCGTTTTCCAGGGCTTTATTGAATTTTTTTGCGGCGACAACATGGTTTTTCTCGTGTTTTGCCAAGGCTGTAGCTACTCGTGTAAACACCTCTTCACGGGTTGTTTCACCATCTTTGGCATATTTCTCAGCGAACACTTCGCTACAAATTACTTGCTCTTTCATTTTGGTTCTCCTGCCGCATCACTGTGCGGCTGTTTTAGTTATCGTTCCTCGAAAACCAAGACCTGCCACAACCCTGATGGGCGGAGCTGTAATTATCTGATTGTAAGGAACGTGTGTGAACCGAAAGTATTACTCTCTGGCATTCACTGAATAACCGTTCCCTATACTGTTTCTCCTTGTTTTGCAACATTTGGAATAGACGCTAAATCTTAAAAGTTCTTATGGAGGCCTGTATTACCGCATCCTGAGCTTGCTCGACCCCTTTTTTATGCCACCTCTCCAGACTGTCGCTAAACCTCCTGTTTGACTGGATAAGCATTGCCACCACGTCTAAGTTTTTACCGCCCATCGCTACTGTGTTCATTTTTAAATCTCCTTGGTTCATTATAGCGCCTTATCTTGGTGGAGGTTCTATTGCAACCTTTTTGTTTTAATTGCCGTGGACGAGCATTTGTATATCGTACAAAGGATATTTGGATAAGGAGTTTTTTTATGGGTCGCAAAAACAGAAAACTAACAGAGAGCGGTGGGCCAAGGTATTTATCCCGTGAATCTTGCTTGTTGATCCTTGAGGCGTGGGAAAAGCACAATCTCGAAGACCGAGTTTTAGCCGCTGCATTCAACCAGGCATTGGCTGATAAAACGCGCACAAAACAAGATGTTGGATTTCTAAGAGAGATGCTGGATGGGATAGTGTCGCACATTGATGAGCTAGATAATATTTTAAATGAGTACATTAGAGGTCGGAGCGTAAGAAGCGTCGGTGGAACAGAACGGAATACGCTGCGCATTGCTTTGTGGCAGATTCTTTATACGGAGATTGCCACTGCGGTTATCACAAATGAATCACTCAATATGGTTCGCTTGCTTCTTGGCGATGATGGAGACAGGGCGGCAAGATTTGTGAACGGTGTTCTTATGGGCGCGGTTCGCGGAATGGGTCTCAGGGATGATGTTGTGCCAGCCCAAGACCATGGTCTTCAAAATAAACAACCCCTCCAGCCATTATGACTGAAGGGGTTAATTTTATACTGTGCGCCTCTCTCTTAAATCACCCTTGGAAAAATCGTAAGTGTGCGATTGGAACACGTCAGGTTGCAGACTTTGAGGCAGCGCACTGCACGCTTCATCATAATCTGTGACTGAGTAAACCGTATCGTTTTCAATAGTAAACCGAACTCCTTTCTCAGATACAAAAATAGGGTTTGCAAAATTATCATAATAAGAAAACATAATCTTCGACCCATTCCCCAAAGTTATTTCGTTGCAAAGCAGCGTTTCTTGC
>JAESTY010000034.1 GCA_016763355.1 Immundisolibacteraceae bacterium | reverse complement strand
TGGTGGCGAGAATCTCGGGGTGCGATTAGACCCATTTTTAGAATTTTTCGATGATTTATCGTTTTTTCAAATTGCTCTACCGTAGGGAGGCGGCCAAGATATTTTTTATGGACTTGACTTAATGGGGTAATTTTTTCTACATAGTAGTCATCAACAGTGTATAGCTCATAATAGATGTCCCGTTTGTTCGCTTCCTGCCGTGCTTTAATTAGGTCGTCTGCTTGAATCACAGATTTTGAGATAGCTGTTTGTGCAAGGGGTCTTGTTATCAGTGCGCCGTTATAAAATGCACAGGTAGCATCTATCGATAGGTCGTTTATAATTTTGATGGCAGCAAAAGCTGGTCGCCCAGTCGCCAGTGCCAGCTTTATGCCCATTTTTGATGCCTTTTTTAGGGCATCCTTCACCGGATCGCTGATTTTGCCATCCTTGTTTATGAGCGTGCCATCGATATCAAATATTAGTAATCTTATGCTTTCCAATGCTCCCTACCTTTAAGTTCTGATCAATTGATATTATCTAGCCATGTTAACTCTGATAATAACCTTATTAAATAGAATTTAATGCATATCATATGATTATCGGCAATGGCATGATCGCTTCTGCCTTTTTCCAATTCAAAACGCAGGATGATGTGATTATCTTTGCATCAGGTGTTTCTGATTCTCTGGAAGAAGATAGCCTCGAATTTCAGCGAGAGCATCAGTTGTTGATCGATGTGCGTTGGGACAATCCAGGTGTTCTTCTGGTTTATTTCAGTACCTGCAGCATTGCCGACCCTGATCGTATTGATACTCCTTATGTCCTGCATAAGTTACGTATGGAAGAAGAGTTATCAAGCTTCGGTGAGCCTTATGTGATTCTTAGGCTTCCAGTGGTGTTAGGGCATACCAATAAACTGACGACCCTACCCTATTTCCTATACTCTAAAATTTGCTCTGGAAAGTCCTTTGATCTCTGGCAGCATGCGGTTCGATACCCGATCGATATCGATCACGTGGTGAGCATTAGTGCCCAATTAATTACCCGTAGTGAGCGTTTAAACAACACCTGGAATATCGCCTTTAATAAGTATTCAGTACACGATATCTGTGAGTGTATCGCTTCCTTATCTGGCCATGATTTATACGCAACCTTTGTGGACAAAGGTTCTTGCTATGAAATTGATACAGAGTTTTCGTTACAAGCAGCAAAAGAGTTGGGGATTGAAGTTGGTCAGGATTATATGGTCAATACCTTTAAGAAATACTTGATCAATAAACCTGGGGCGGTAACGGATAAAGAAATAGTGCCGCCCCGAAATCCAGCGATTGCGGGTGGTAAGCCGGTTCGAGATGCTGACAATCCGTTGATTTTTGGCGCGCCAGAGCTTGGCGCGTCAGAAATTGCAGCTGTAACAGACTGTTTAAAAAGTCGTTGGGTAGGCCTCGGCCCCAGAGTGGCAAAATTCCAGCAAGCATTTGCTGATTATAAGACTTCCCCTTATGCGCTTGCAGTCAACAGTGGGTCATCAGCACTGCACTTAGCGCTGTTAGCGGTTGGGGTGATGCCGGGAGATGAGGTGATTGCACCCACGATGACTTTTATCGCCACAACACATGCCGTTCTTCATGCCCGCGCCACACCAGTTTTGGTTGACTGTGACCCAGTGACCCTAAATATAGATGTTGCTAAAATCGAAGCTGCAATAACTGCGCGAACCACAGCAATTGTTGTAGTGCACTTATATGGCCGCTGCTGTGAAATGGTACAGATCATGGCGCTGGCAAAAAAGCACAACCTGAAAGTTGTGGAAGATTGCGCCCATGCGATTGAATCACGTTATCAGGGGATATCTGCAGGCTTACTTGGTGACGTGGGCTGTTTTAGTTTTTATGCCACTAAAAGCATTACTACAGGCGATGGGGGCATGCTAACGACGAGCAGTAATGAAATTTTTCGTAAATTAAAAACACTGTCATTACATGGGATGGACCTGGATGCATGGTCGCGGCTCAATGGCCCCACTAAAACCTATGAAGTTACTGAGCTGGGTTACAAATACAATATGACGGATATGGAGGCCGCGCTTGGGCTCGTTCAGCTTAATTCAGTCGAGACACGTTGGCAGCAGAGGTCAGAGCATTGGCATGAGTACAACCGGCTGCTCTCAGGCTTGCCAATTAATACCCCTGAACAAATAGAGCGGCAGCCGGCTTCGCGCCACGGCTATCACCTTTACACCATTCAGGTGGATGAAGCCATTGCCGGTATTAATAGAGATTTACTGGCTAAAGCTTTGAAAGCAGAGAATGTTGGTACTGGTGTTCACTATCAGCCGGTTCATGCGCACCCCTATTATAAAAAGCACTTTGGATACGAAGACAGTGATTTTCCTGTAGCCTCCGCTGCAGGTAATATGACCTTGTCACTGCCGTTAAATCCAGAGATAGGTAAGTCTGAAATCGTTGCTATTTGCTCTTCTATTGAAAATATTTTCGATTACTATATGCGATAGTGATGTTGCCCGGTTCTACGAGCCTCGGTAATAGCCTGTAAAAATATTTATCTGACCTGATAAGTCACCTGTTCTATAACGATTTGAGTATTTAAAAAGCGGTTCTTTAATCGTAAGAGCGCCTCAAGTCATCGTGCAATAAAAATTCGACCGTTAGCCAATAGGATTCTTAAAAATGCAAGTCGTTATTCTTTGTGGTGGTAAAGGCACTCGAGCATATCCTTTTACCGAATATTTCCCAAAACCAATGATGCCAATCAATGGTACGCCAATATTAGTTCATCTGATGCGCATTTACGCAGCTCAGGGATTTACGGATTTTGTATTGGCAGCAGGTCATCGCAAAGAGATGCTTTATGACTATTTTGAAGGGCGCTTTCAAGACTGGAATATTAATATAGTTGATACCGGCGATGACGGTGATACTGGTGACAGAATTCATCGTTGTGAACCCTATGTTGGTGAACGTTTTCTTGCCACTTATGGTGATGGGCTGGGGAACGTTGATCTGCATGCCATTATTGAAGCCCACGAGAGAAATGGAGCAATTGCTTCATTAACAACCGTGCCCTTGCGTTCTCAATATGGGTTAGTCGTTTCAGATGAC
>JAESTY010000363.1 GCA_016763355.1 Immundisolibacteraceae bacterium | reverse complement strand
GTTGGTCGCCAGCCAGGTGGTTGCCGTAACCAATCCAGAGCCGGTCTGGAAATAACGCCTTGAGCTGCTGGCCATAGTCAGTGGTGTGGGCGGCGGTGATGGACTCTGCCGGCAGCCAGATCGCCAGACAGTGAGTGCCGGTGATGTTCAGGTCACATAGCGCAAGCTGGTATTCGCCCTTGGGGCTACGTCGCCGAGCCAGGGTGATCAGGCCAGAAAGCTCGCCATAGCCAATCCGGTCCGGCGCAATCAACAGCAGTCGTATGCCTTCCTCAAGCTTAAAAAAGCTGCCGATGAGTAATTTTATCGAATGATATTTCGCCGCCACGTGGGCTTTAACCACGCCGGCCAGTGAACATTCGTCGGTAATAGCAATCGCCTGATAGCCCAGTTCAGCGGCCTGTTCTACCAGCTCTTCCGGCCGCGAGGCACCCTGCAGAAAAGTGAAATTGCTGAGGGCGTTAAGCTCTGCATAAACAGCCTGGTCAAGGGGCTTAATCATCGGAACTTGCCATCAGCCGAACAGGCCATGAATAAACCAGCCCTGGCTGATTCGGTCCTGATAAATCCAGTAGTTCAGGCCGCTCTGGTGGCGAGCTATGTAGTAGTCACGACAGATCGGGGTTTGCCACCAGTTGCCCTCGATACGTTCTGGCCCGCGCAGCAGGGTCAGCTGAGCAGGAGCGCTGCTCTGGTCGTAGTGACGGATGGAAGTCGGTTCTGGCAATAGCCAGAGGGGCCGGGCCAGTGGCTGTGGGTTGTCTATAGACTTGTGTAACCGACGACTTAATGGGCTATGGCGCTCACAGGCTTGTTCGGGAATATGACTGTCGGCGCAGGCCAGTTGGGTCACCGTATCAGCTCCCAGCCGGGTAGTAAGCCGGTCGATCAGGTCGCTGGCCCGCTGGTTATTGATGGGGTTCTGTTGACCATTTTTATTAGTTGATCCAGCCAGCTCAAACTGGTCAAACAGATCGTCTTCTTGAAACAGACTAGCGGTTTGAGTAGCTGTCTGGTGCAGCTGGGTAACCTGCAGCCCCAGGCTATCCACCGGTGCTTGCAGGTGTACTGATTCAAGTCGTAACCGGGTGAGATCCAGAAAATGGTCGAGCTGGCTTTGGGGCTGGGAGAAGGTGATTAAAATCGGTTGCTGGCTCTGGTCGGTCAGGTTCAGCTGCCAGGTCAGCTGTTGGCACTGCAGCTGGCGACCGCGCAGGTAACCGCACAGGGCGATCAACATGCGTTTCATCGGGAACACCAGCATGTCGGTGGCGATAATGGCATCACTAAACGCCAGGGTGTCATCAAACTCCGGCGGCAGGACCAGGTTGGGTTGTGGGTCGGCCAGTTCGCCGGTGAGTTGCTGCAGGTAAATTAAAAATGGTTTGCCGAAACGCCGCCCCAGGGCAGCAGGGGGCAGGGCAATTAAATCCCCCAGGGTCGTAAAGCCACTAGCCCGGAACTGTTTCTGTAATCGGGTTTCACAGAGCAGTTTTGGTAACGGCAGATTGTTAATTAAATGGCTAAACCGTTGCGGTTGCTGCAGGCTGCCGTTAGCTGGGTCAAAACAATCGACCAATTCGGCTTTCTGCTTGCTGGCCAATTGGGTTAATAACTGAGCCGCGCTGGGGGTGGGTGCAAGACCAAAACGGTAACTGAAAGCCTGTTCTGCAAGGTGCCGCTTAATATTGCCTAGCAGGGTTTTAAGGCCACCGAATAGTTTCAGGCTGCTGCCAATCTCTAGCAGGATCCATTCCGGTCCGACCGGATTAATAGCCGGTGTGAACACGTAGCAGCTGTAAGCAAGTCGTTGCAGTGTGCTGGCTTCAAGGTCTGGATCGCGGGCAAAAATGGTGATTTGCCCGCAGAGGGTGTGGGCAGTGGCCGGGGTGATGCCGGGAGTAACACCAGCGCTGGCGGCGGCCTGGTTACAAACCAGTATCTGCTGGTCATCGACCACCGCCGCAGGGATTTGGCTTGTTGTTTGATGATCAGGTGTTTGATGATCCGCTGTTTGATTTAGCCCATGATCAGCAGGGCTAGTTCCATCAAGAAACACCTCTAGAGGTAGTTGGGGGAAACGTAGGCAGAGCCAGAGCATGGGTTTAGTGAAGCCGAGCTTAATGCAGCCAGCTGGGGGCGCTGCTGGTGCTATGGGCTATGGGTTTTACGGATATGTCGGCTAAGGGTTGGCTGGCGGTTTCGATTAAAGTGTTGATTGCTGTTTCGGGAAAAACCTCAGGCCGGTTTGAAGCCGATTGCCAAACCGGCAGGGCATCGGCTTGTTGCTGAGTCGATTAGGGAATATGCACCGGCAGGTCAGAGGCTGGAATGTCTGCCTGCTCGGGTGTGGCCGACAGGCTAAGCTGGATCACTTGTCCAGCCCAACCACCACGCTGTTTGATAATGGTCAGCTGGCAACCTGTAAGGGTTGGTTCGAGCTGCACTCTTAAAGCCGCTGGAGAGGATTCCAGTGCCGCACTGCAGGGGCGCATCAGCAGGCTTAATCCCTGAGTCGATTGCGCCGCCAGTTGCAGTTTTCGTAGCTGTGCCAGGTCCGGTGTCTGTTGGGGCCAGACCAGCATTGCGCCGGCCAGGTCGGTACGTAACACCTGCTCCACCGCCCAGAATTGGTCTGCGGATGAGCGCGGTTGAATCACCAGAACCTGCTCAGGTGCAATACCGGCCTGCTGCAACGCGGGTGCATAAGGTTGCTGGGGTGGGCTGATGAATATCAGCTGGCGGCCCGGTCTGCAGAGTTTTTTAATGGCGGGCATTAACAGCTGCAGCTCGCCACTGCCGGGCTGATCACAGAGTAATTCGGTAATTGCTCGGGTTGGCCAGCCGCCCTGGTGCAGGGCGCTATCAAGCTGGCTATAACTGGTAGCGACGCTGTGGCGCGGCTGTTGGGGTGCAGATGATTGCCAGATATCGGCTCTTTCTAACAGGGTCGCGAGTTTATTGTTCATGGATCAGCAATCTTTAAAGGTAAGTGAATTTAACTGATCATTTAACCAGTACTGTAAATATATACAGTTATCAGCCATAAGTCATGCTGATTTAGTGATGACGATAAAACAACAACAATAAAAAATGATAGGGTTTAGTTATGATTTTGCTAGTGAAAAAGCTAGTGATTTTAATTTTTTTGAAATTATAAGTAATTGAAGTTAATATTATTAAATATCAAAATATGAATTGAAAAGCTAGTGGTTTTGCTAGTGAATGAGTGCTGATTATGCCAATTTCAATTAGACAGTTTTTAGCCCAGGGACCTGCCACTTCAAAGCAGATTCAGGAAGCTACTGAGCTAAAACAATCAGCCGTTTCAACGGCTTTACGTGAAATGGGGGCACGAGTTGTCACCTTTAAAAAAGGCCGCTCACCCTTCTATGCAATGACCTGTAATGCCTTTGGTAGTGGTGATTCACTACCTCTGACCATGGTTGATGCCTATGGAAATAACACCACAGTGGCGTTGGTGCGGCCGCTGCTGCATGGTGGGTTTTATCTACAACCCAAAACCGGTATGCCAGCCGTGTTAGCTGGAGAGCAGGGCGATGGTTTTTTTGATGACTTGCCGTATTTTTTAAGTGATTTGCGCCCGCAGGGGTTTTTAGGTCGGCAAATTGCAGCTCAGATGGCTGAGCAGTCTGCAGAGTTTCCGACCGACCCCAGAAACTGGCGTAGTGATCATGTTGGCCAATATTTAATCGCCAATGGCGATGACCTGCCGGGAAATTTTAAATTGGGCCCGCAGGCGCGGTTGCGGATTCGGAGTGCTCCGGAGCCGGTTACTTCGGCGGATTACCCCAGGTTAGTTGAGCAAGTACTGGCTGGGTCATTACCGGGCTCTTCAGCGGGAGGAGAACAGCCCAAATTCACAGCTTTTTGTACAGAGCGTTCGGCCCATGTGATCGTTAAGTTTTCTCCGCTGGGAAATGATCCGGTGGCACGGCGCTGGCGGGATATTTTGATTACTGAGTTTTATGCCACGCTCGCACTGCATGAGGGCAATCTGCCAGCAGCAGAGACTCGCCTGATTGAAGAAGGTGGACGGTTGTTCCTGGAGTCACAGCGTTTTGACCGGATCGGCGAGTATGGGCGCATGCCGATGATCTCCCTGCAGGCGGTTGATACCGAGTTTGTTGGCCTGGGGACTAGCTGGCATCAGGTGATGTTGGCGTTGGCGAGACAGAACCTGGTGAGTGACGATCATCTCAGAGACCTGCTGCTTCTATGCCGCTTTGGTGAATTGATCAATAACAGTGATATGCATTTGGGCAACATCAGTCTGGGTGTTGAGGGCGATCAGTTTCGACTCTTGCCGGCGTATGACATGTGTTCTATGGGATTTGCCCCGATAGCCGGTGGCGAGGTTCCGTCCTTTCAGTTCGTACCGATAGCATCCAGGCTGACAGATGAGAATGTCGACCAGCGAATGGTTGAGCGTGTCGAGGAAATGGCGAGGAATTTCTGGTCACAGGTCGCAGCCGATGAACGCATTTCAGATGAGTTTCGTGAGTTTTTAACTCAAGGTAATCCGGTTGACCGGATGGAGGCCGCTGAAGCTGAAGCCTAGCGACTCGGTTTAAACAGCACTCGCACCGCACCGGCACCACCATCAAAGCGCCCGGCTAAACGAAACGCCACCAC
>JAESTY010000362.1 GCA_016763355.1 Immundisolibacteraceae bacterium | reverse complement strand
TTTACCCGCCGAGGTCAATGCATCGATGCAAATTGAATGCAAAAACCTGAAAAAAATCGTTTTAGTGCCAGGCCAAATTAGGAGATGACACCCATACCCGGCGGCAACCCGCCGCCTCCCATCGCACCCAGGCCACGCATCATTTTCTTCATGCCGCCCTTCTTACCCATTTTTTTCATCATTTTCTGCATCTGGGCAAACTGCTTGAGTAGCTTGTTGACATCCTGAACCTGCGTACCGGAACCTCGAGCAATGCGCTTACGACGAGATCCATTAATAATAGTTGGGAAACTGCGCTCTTTTTTAGTCATCGAACAAATAATCGCATCAACCCTGCGCAGCTGACCGTCGTTGACCTGACTTTTAACCTGCTCGGATACCCCGCCCATGCCGGGTAGTTTATCGATCATATTGCTCATACCACCCATCTGTTCGACCATCTTCAACTGCTCGCGAAAATCTTCCAGATCGAAGCCCTTACCTTTTTTTAGCTTTCGGCCAAGTTTTTCCGCCTTTTTCTGATCAATTTTGCGCTCAGCTTCTTCGACCAGGGTGAGCACATCACCCATACCGAGAATCCGGGACGCCATCCGGTCTGGATGAAAAGCTTCGAGGTCGTCAAGCTTCTCACCAACCCCGATAAATTTAATCGGTTTACCAGTAATGTGTCGGATCGACAGAGCCGCTCCACCGCGAGCATCACCATCGGCCTTGGTAAGCACCACGCCGGTCAGCGGTAACGCCTGGTCAAACGCTGCTGCGGTAGTAGCAGCATCCTGACCAGTCATAGCGTCAACCACAAATAGGGTCTCGACCGGGTTGAGACGTTTATGCAGTAGTTGAATCTCCTGCATCATCTGCTCATCGATATGTAGTCGACCGGCAGTATCCATGATCAACACATCCATACCACTGCGCCGCGCCTGCTCCAGCGCAGCCTTAGCGATTTCCTCGGGTTTGTCTTCACGGCTGCTCGGGAAAAAACTCACCTCCACCTGCTCCGCTAACCTTTCTAACTGATCAATGGCGGCTGGCCGGTATACGTCGGCACTAGCAACCATGACTTTTTTGCCATGCTGTTCGCGTAGCTGCTTTGCCAACTTGCCTACTGTGGTGGTCTTACCAGAACCCTGCAAACCGGCCATCAGCACCACAGCCGGGGCCTGGGCAGTTAAATCCAGTGCTTCGTTGCGCTCTCCCATCAGCGCTTCAAGCTGATCCTGAACGATTTTTATCAGAACCTGACCTGGCTGCAGGTTGGCAACAACCTGCTGACCTAGCGCTTGTTGACGCACCTGCTCGATAAAGTCTTTGACCACCGGCAAGGCAACATCTGCTTCAAGCAACGCCATTCTGACCTGACGCAGCGAATCCTTAATGTTTTCCTCGCTAAGCAGGGCCTGACCACGGAGGTTATTGACCGCTTTTTGCAGTCGATCAGAAAGGTTGTCGAACATGGGCTAAAAATCCTGTGAACTGGGTTTCAACTTGCTACGAAAACAGATGGGCTGAAACTGATGATAATGCCGACGGAAATTCTATTCGCTGATTTAGCAGAGAAGAATCAAAAACCGGCACTCATGCGTTAATTAAAGCGGAGTTAACCATTAGATTTCAAACAACTCACCACCGTACAGGCGGTGGATGCGCCGTTCAGGCGCCAGTGCTTCGAGTTGAATGCAAACTTCCTGCTCAACACCGGGTTTGAGATGGGTAATATAAATATCGGGGTCGTGTTTCAGCTGGGCTAAATCTGCTGCCAGCGTGGTCGGACAGTAATGTCGCGCCAGAGCTGCAAGCTCGGCCATTTCATTTGGGTATGCAGTCTCCACCACCAACAGACCCAGGCTATCCAGCTCATTTAACCGCTGCCAGAAGGCTTCTGTCTTGCCAGTATCACCACTAAAGGCAAAGTGACTTGAACCACTTGAAACCAGATAGGCAACCGCCGGAACAATATGATTGACCTCGATCATTTCGACCGACCGCCCACCAAACTCCACCACATCACCTGGCAACATCTCTTCGTAAGACAACACCGGATGTTCTGCAGTTGGTAGCTGACTAAAATCCGGCCAAATCACGTTATTAAAAATATGATCCTTAATCGCCTGCAAGGTTTCCGGCTGACCGTAAACGACCAGAGAATCGCCACGAGCTGAGAGCTGTTCAAACAGACCATCAATCAACAGTGGGATATGGCAAACATGATCCAGGTGAGAATGGGTAACGAACAACTTGCGAATGCCTGCAATTCGTTCAAGGGTCAATGTGCCGACCCCATCACCACCATCTATCAAGAAGTCATCATCCACGAGAATAGACGTGGTGTAACGCCCCACGCCAATACCGCCGCTTGCTCCCAGGATTCTAACTTTCATAACTAGCAGATTTCACCTAAATAAAATGATTCAATATTGTTGTTATGGCCACTGACTCACGCTCTGGATTCAGTTTTTTTACAGGTTACTTTGCATCTCACCTGACTCAACCGTCTTGATTTACTTAGCGACATATTTTCATATCTACACTATTAACCAGCAATAGATTAAAGTTTGGCGATGCGCATCGCAAGCGCCAGCAACAAATAACTACCAAGGCAGCGCAAAAAACGGACTGTTTTTTGGCTCAGTTAACCGGCATACCCCCAAGCTGAAGCAATTACCGGGCACCACGAGCTGTCCGCAGCCCAAGTTTAGAAATAGCGAAAGTTATCCCGAGAATTCTTAATGGTCAACACCGATTTACGTTACGCAACCTGGAACCTTAACTGATGTCCGGACTGCTGTTACCCGGATTTACAGCTGCGCTTTACCTGACCCTGGCCTGGGCCGGCGCCCGACAGACATTTGATCAAAACGCTCAAGGCTCCAGCCATCGTTTGCTACGGATTCTGCCCCTGCTTGCTCTGGGCGTCATTAGCCTTCACGGCTGGTTAACCTTTGGCTACCTAAACCATCCGGCGGGCCTTAACCTGAGCCTGACTAACACCATGTCGCTGACCGCACTAGTGACCGTTGGGATTTTCTGGGGTACCTCCTTACAAAATCAGCTCGATGGCTTTAGCGTCATCCTGATGCCCTTCGCCGCTTTTTGCGCGGTCCTGCCGGCGTTACCCATTGGATCGGCACAACCGATCGCACTTAGCGGCCCTCTGCTGAGTCATATCTTGCTATCGATCATCGCCTACAGTCTGTTAGCTGTAGCCAGCCTTCAAGCCCTGTTCATGGCCTACATTGACCAGCAAATTCGAGCCAAGCAATCGAGTCGGTTTCTCAGCAGCATGCCGCCATTACAACAACTGGAAACCCTGCTGTTTCGATTTATTCTGGTTGGATTACTGGTATTAACTGCCAGCTTAATCAGTGGGTTTATCTATTTAGATGACCTGTTCGGCCAACACGTCGCTCATAAAACCGTGCTATCACTACTGGCCTGGCTGCTGTTCACTATCCTGTTGCTCGGCCACCACTTCCTCGGCTGGCGAGGCCGAACCGCGGTAAGACTCTGCCTGATCGCCTTTACGCTTTTGATGGTCGGTTACATCGGTAGTAAATTTGTATTAGAGATCGTGCTCGGTAGCCCAGTTTAAAAATTTACCCGCGATAAAAATCAAACCCCACCCAGCCTGCCATAGCAGGCACTAACTGGTGCAGAGCCTGTCCACGGTGGCTCAGACTATTTTTCTGCGCACTAGAAAGCTCCGCCGCCGACCCAGACAAACCCTCAGGTAAAAATAGTGGGTCGTAACCAAACCCACTGCTGCCAGCCAATTGTTCGGCAATCCGACCACGCCAACGTCCTTCGGCAATCAGTGGCGCCGGATCTTCTGCACTGGCCAGCAACGCCAGGCTACAGTGAAAGTGAGCACTTCGATCAGCGCTGTTAACGCCGGACAATTTTCCCAGTAATTTTTGATTATTACCCTGATCTGAGCCTGGCTCACCCGCGTAGCGAGCCGAGAAAATTCCCGGCTCACCACCCAGATAATCAACCACCAGTCCAGAATCATCCGCCAGCGCGGGTAACCCAGAAACCGCCGCCGCATGCCTGGCTTTTAGCAGCGCATTTTCTATAAAGGTAGCGCCAGTTTCCTCAACATCCACGTCAGTGAATTCAGTCACGCTTACCAGTTCAATATTTAGCGGCATGAACAGCAGGCTAAAATCGGCCAATTTGCCAGCATTACGACTGGCAAGCACCAACCGCCGATTTGACCCAGACTTGTTCATAACCGCTACCTACCTGCTTATTTTGCTAGTGCCTGGTTTTGCTTCTCAATCAGCTGACTTACCCCAAGTTGGGCCAGCTCAACCATCTTCAGCATCTCGTCCATATGGAAGGCATGGCCCTCAGCAGTACCCTGCACTTCTACAAAAGCACCTGCATCATTAATCACGAAATTCATATCTGTCTCAGCGGAAGAATCTTCCACATAATCCAGATCCAGCACTGGCTGGCCATTGACGATGCCCGCAGAAATCGCTGCGATCGAACCATGGATAGGGGAAGATTTGATCTTTTTCTTCTTAATCAGAAACTGCACTGCGTCCTGCAGCGCCACGAAGCTACCGGTGATGGCCGCGGTACGTGTTCCGCCATCGGCCTGAAGAACGTCGCAATCGATCAATATAGAACGCTCACCGAGCGCCTTCAGGTCAATTACCGCCCGTAACGAGCGACCAATCAGACGCTGAATTTCCTGGGTACGACCACTCTGCTTGCCCCGCACTGCCTCACGGCTACCACGGGTATTGGTTGCCCGCGGCAACATAGAATATTCAGCAGTTACCCAGCCCTCACCACTGCCACGCTTAAAACCCGGCACCCGTTCTTCGACGCTGGCATTGCACAGCACCTTGGTATCACCAAATTCAATCAATACCGACCCTTCGGGGTGCGTTATATAGTTGCGAGTAATGGTTACGTCGCGCATCTGTTCGGGGGTACGGCCACTTGGGCGCATATTTATTCCTTAAAATTCGTTCGCTAAAATAATTGGGGCAATCTAGTACCAGCATCGACCATGTCACCCCAGCCAAAATTATCTGTCGGTAGATCCACCGAACCAGGGGGCAGCTATTATAGGAGCGATCGACCAACAATTGAGCAGATAGTAGCGACCT
>JAESTY010000361.1 GCA_016763355.1 Immundisolibacteraceae bacterium | reverse complement strand
TGAGCTTTTTTGAGCTGCCGTAGCGCTGCTGCCTTTTTGTTCTGCGCTGCTTTTCGGTTTACCTCGGCACGAGCTTTTTCTTTCTGTGACCGCTTAACCTTCTGCTGCTCGGCTTTTAAGGCAGCTTCTCTATCATTTTTGACTTTATCTAGCTGCGCAAGTATCTGCGCCGCTTGCTCTGGATTAATCGCTTCAGCCACCACCGGATTGCCAGTGGCTGGTTTTTTTAATTGATCACTCAGCTCAGGACTACTGATGCCGACGATGATCCAACCAAACAGTAGCAGGTGAACCACGGCTGACATCAATAAGGGCCAACGCCATTGCGGCTCAGCCAACTGCATTAGTTTCGTCAGACCCCTGGCCAATGTTGTTAACCGAATCAGGACTTTTTAGCTGACTGAGCGTTATTTGCGTCCGGGCTATCCGTGAGCAGTCCCACGTTGCCCACACCCGCCGACTGCAATAGCGCCATCACCCGCACAACGTTGCCATAAGCCGTCAACTCATCGCCCTTGACCATCACCTTAAGATCACCGTGGCGGGATTTAATCGCAGTCACCAACGCCAGCAACCGCTGTTCATCCACAGCCTCCTGCTGATATTCATCGAAATCGAGGAAATAGTCGCCACCTTTATCGACGGTTACTACCAGGGGCAATGAGCCCTTATATTCCATCGGCGCAGCAACAGTCTTTGGCAGGTTAACTTCAACACCGGTCTCAAGCAGCGGCGTGGTGATCATAAAAATAATCAGTAGTACCAACATCACGTCGATATAGGGCACCACATTGATCTGTGAGATGGCGCCACCACCGCGGCGGTGACGACGGGATCGTCTAGTCATTTTCGCCTCTCACGACCAATGCCTGACGCTGTAACAATCCCATAAAATCTTCGATAAACGCGTCATAGTTACTGCCAAACTGTTCTACTCGTTGAGTAAAACTGTTGTAGGCAATCACTGCGGGAATGGCTGCGAACAATCCCATAGCAGTCGCAATCAAGGCTTCTGCAATCCCTGGGGCAACCATCGCTAGCGTTGCTTGCTGAGTGGAAGCAAGCCCCTGAAACGCAGTCATAATCCCCCATACGGTACCGAGTAAACCCACATAAGGGCTGGTTGAGCCGATCGTTGCCAGCAGCGATAACAAAGATTCCAACGTATCCATCTGCCGGTTATAGGCAGCACGCAGTCCTCGCTCAGTGGCATCAAGGCCCGCGTCAATGGTCAGCGTCTGCTGATCATATAAATAGCGAAACTGGCGGTAGCCGTGCTGAAAAATAGCTTCCAAACTGCCCGGCGGGGGACTGTGTTTCTCGAGCGTATGGAACAGCTGTTCTAGCTCAACTCCGGACCAGAAGCGTTTTTCAAAAAATTGGTTCTCCTGGTCTAAGGCCTGATATTGTCTGCGTTTTTTTTCCATCACTGCCCAGGAAAAAACTGAAGCTAACAGCAAGATCAGCATGATCAGCTGCACAACACCACTGGCACCGAGGATCATCGCCCCGATGGAAAGATCGGTCTGCACGGTAACTCCCTATTTTGAATCCACCACCCGCCGAGCCACTGTTATTTTGGATAATTGGGCTCGACTAAAAACACTGCCTATAAAGACCGCAGTCCGATGAAATAATTTCAACTCAAACCAAAACTATTAATATTTCCTGTTCAATTTGCCCAGAGGTCCATCACTGGATAAAAACCAGCGGACTCAGGCCACCATTTCAATCGACTAGAAACCGTTAATCTCCTAATTCATTTTGATCGACATCCGCTTCAACTCCTGGTAGTGGCAGACCAAAATGAGCATAAGCGGTTGAAGTAGCAACCCGGCCACGAGGAGTGCGCATTAAAAACCCCTGCTGAATCAGGTAAGGCTCAATCACCTCTTCAATCGTATCCCGGTCTTCACTGAGGGCTGCGGCCAGACTCTCGGCGCCCACCGGACCACCATCAAATTTTTCGATAATGGCCAGTAGCAGCTTACGATCCATAAAATCGAAACCATTCTCATCAATTTCAAAAAGGTCGAGCGCCGCACGAGCGATAGGACCGGTGATGACACCATCGCCCTCTACTTCTGCATAATCACGCACTCGGCGTAAAAATCGATTAGCTATTCGAGGCGTACCCCGTGAACGCCGCGCCAACTCACGGGCGCCGTCATCATCAATTTCCATCCCAAGAATCGCACCGGACCGAAGCAGTATCTTCACCAGGTCTGCCTCATCGTAAAACTCCAAACGCTGCACAATACCAAATCGGTCTCGAAGAGGAGAGGTCAACATGCCAGCACGGGTGGTCGCACCAATCAATGTAAACGGGGGCAGTTCGAGTTTAACTGAACGTGCCGCTGGACCCTCACCAATCATAATGTCGATCTGAAAGTCTTCCATTGCTGGATAAAGAATTTCTTCTACGTGAGGACTTAGCCGATGAATCTCATCAATAAACAACACATCGTTGGGTTCAAGATTGGTCAACATAGCAGCCAGGTCGCCCGCCTTTTCCAGCACCGGGCCGGATGTTGAACGCAAATTAACCCCCATTTCATTGGCAACGATATGAGAAAGCGTGGTTTTACCTAATCCTGGCGGGCCATAAACCAGAATATGATCAATCGGTTCCTGGCGCCGACGAGCGGCCTCAATAAACAGTCCGAGTTGTTTTTTAACCGCGTGTTGACCGAGGTAATCGGCCAGCGTTAGCGGCCGGATGCTACGTTCAAAGCGAACTTCCTGGTTACCAGTTTCAAGCTCTGAACCAACCAGACTATCTCGTTCAATAGCCATCTTTAAGCCTTCATCAAACCTTTAAGGGCGGCACGGATCAGGGATTCACTGTCCGGATGTTCACCATCCACTTTACGAACCACACGCTGGGCCTCTGCTGGCTTATAGCCAAGTGATTCAAGGGCACCCACCGCCTCATCGAATACGGAACTGGCCGACATTGGGCCGCGGCCCGGTGCAGCAGACTGGGAGAACTCTTCCATTTTGTCTTTGAGATCTAGCAGAATGCGTTCAGCAGTCTTGCGACCGATTCCCGGCAACCGAATCAGTATATCGACATTCTCGCTAGAGATAGCCTCCGCAAGCTCAGCCACTGCCATGCCAGAAAGAACAGTCAATCCCAATCGCGGGCCAATACCGTTAACTGCAATCAACTTGCAGAACATGGAACGTTCGGCTTTAGTTGCAAAACCATATAGCAAAAAGGCATCTTCCCTGACCACTGTGTGTACGTGCAGCGTCACCGGCTGATCAAGCGCCGGTAATTGATAGAAGGTGCTCATCGGTGCATCAATCGCATACCCAACCCCTGAAACATCTACGAGCATTTTGGGCGGCTCTTTCTCGATAAGATTGCCACTAATTCTACCGATCATTGCTTTTGCCAGTTTTTCGATCTATCGATCATTTTAGGGCCTCATGGCGGATATGGCGGTTGTGACAAAGCGCACAGGCTAGTGCATCGGCGGCATCATTGGCTGGTTCTGCGGATAGTTTTAACAGCATTTTAACCATGTATTGCATCTGCCCCTTTTCGGCCCGACCGCGACCCGCAATTGTTTTCTTTATAAACGCGGGGGCGTATTCAGCAAGGGGGATACCTTTTACTGCTATCGCACTGATAGCAGCACCTCGAGCCTGGCCTAATTTGATAGCAGTACCAGCATTCTGGGACATGAACACGCTTTCAGCGCAGGCAACAGTTGGCTGATGCAGCTCTACCAACTCATTTATGCCGTTAAATATCACCCTTAATCGATCTGCTAGCGTATCACCGGTGACTCGAATGCAGCCGCTATCGACATAGACTTCGCGAGTGCCGTCGCAATCAATCACGCCAAAACCCGTGACTCGAGAGCCAGGATCGATGCCAAGTATTCGAATCAACTAGCCGGACCCGTTACGACGCCTTTGTTCGACAGACCAACGACAGCGAGATTTAAAGATTGCTTAAAGAGACGCCAATGCATCCGCATCAAAATCGGCATTAGTAGAAACTTCCTGTACGTCATCAAGCTCTTCGAGTGCATCAACCAGCTTCACCACGCTGATCGTAGCCTCTTCATCAAGCGCCACTTTCAACGACGGGTGCTGTAACACTTCGGACATATCCGCATTAATTCCTGCATCGGTGAGCGCCTGCAGCAACCCTGCAAAATCCGCAGGTGGCACCAATACCTCAATACCACCTTCATCATCGACAATGACGTCATCAGCACCGGTATCCAGCGCAATTTCCATCACCCGGTCTTCATCGGCACCCGGAGCAAAACCAATCACTCCGGTTTCCGTAAACAAATACGAGACCGAACCGTCTGTGCCCAGGCTACCGCCATGTTTAGAAAACAAATGGCGAACCGATGCAACGGTACGATTGCGATTGTCCGACAGACAATCAACCATTACCGCTACTCCGGCTACACCGTAACCTTCGTAACGGATATCTTCGAAATTATCGCCATCAAGTTCGCCAGCGCCACGTTTGGCTGCTCTTTCAACCGTATCGCGGCCCATGTTTGCTGACAAAGCTTTATCAAGGGCGAGGCGTAACCGGGGATTAGAATCGGGGTCACTACCGGCTAATCGAGCCGCGCTGGTAATTTCACGAATAAGCTTGGTAAAGAGCTTGCCGCGTTTATTATCCTGAGCTTTTTTACGGTGCTGAATATTCGCCCATTTACTGTGACCCGCCATCCCCTACTCCTGCACTACTGGCTGTTTTTTACGAACCCGAATAGATAACTCTTTTAGTTGCCGATCATCCACTTCTGATGGTGCCGACGTCAAGGTACAACTCGCACTTTGGGTCTTTGGAAAAGCAATCACATCACGAATGGAATCTGTTCCACACAGCAGCATCATTAAACGATCAAGCCCAAATGCCAAACCAGCATGGGGCGGACAGCCGTATTCAAGCGCATCCAGAAAAAACCCGAACTTTTGTCGTGCCTGTTCTGGATTGATACCTAGCAGGTCAAACACAATTGATTGCATTTTTGAGTCGTGGATACGCACCGATCCACCACCAACTTCATGACCGTTGATCACCATGTCGTAAGCTTTGGATAGACATTCCCCAGGACTTTCCAATGAGCTGATATCTCCGGCTGGCGCGGTAAACGGATGGTGAAGTGCATCCCAGCGAGACTCACCGGCGTTCCAGTCAAACATCGGGAAATCGACAACCCAGACCGGTTCCCAATCACTGGTATAAAGATCAAGATCAGAGCCGAGGCGGTCACGTAACTGGCTAAGAGCGTCGTTAACAATCTTATTGTTATCTGCCCCAAAAAAGACCATATCACCGGCAACCGCATTGACTCGGTCAAGGATGGCCGTGACTACATCTTCTGGTAAAAACTTAAGGATCGGTGACTGTAGCTTGACCCCATCTTCTGCAGGGTTGAGCTTAATGTAAGCCAACCCTTTGGCACCGAACTTTTTCACAAACTCGGTATAGCCGTCTATCTCTTTACGGGTAAGGCGATCAACCCCCCCAGGTAGGCGCATAGCGGCGACCCTTGAGCCCGCATCATTAGCCGGACCGGAAAAAACCTTAAAATCCACATCGGCCAGCAAATCACCGACCTCGATTAGTTCCAGCGGATTGCGCAGGTCTGGTCTATCGGTGCCAAAACGGTCTACTGATTCAGCGTAAGTCATTACCGGAAATGAATCTTTTAGCTGGATACCACCGACCTGGTCAAACAACTGTCTGATCATGGTTTCAGTAATGGTCATGATTTGCTGCTGATCGACAAACGAAGCTTCAATGTCAATCTGAGTGAACTCAGGCTGGCGGTCGGCACGAAGGTCTTCGTCCCGAAAACAGCGTGCAATCTGATAATAGCGATCCAGACCGGACATCATCAGTAGCTGTTTAAACAGTTGAGGAGATTGCGGCAGTGCGTAAAAACTACCTTCATGGACCCGGCTAGGCACCAAATAGTCTCTTGCACCCTCGGGAGTCGCCTTGGTCAGGATAGGAGTTTCAACATCAAGAAAACCCTGCTGATCAAGAAAATTCCTAACGAAATTACTCGCCTTAGACCGCATTTGCATGCGTTTAAGCATCTCTGGCCTGCGCATATCAACATAGCGATATCTAAGTCGAATATCGTCATGGACATCACTGTCATCGAGCTGAAACGGCGGAGTTTTTGCGCTGTTCAAAACCTCCAGTTCTTTAACTAAAAGTTCAACCTCACCGGTTGGCAAATCCGCGTTGATGGTGCCTTCTGGCCGTTTACGTAATCGTCCTGTCACTCTAAGCACAAACTCATTACGAACCCGTTCAGCCAGTTTAAATGCCTCAACCGTGTCAGGGTCTATCACTACCTGTGCTAGCCCGACCCGGTCTCGCAGGTCAATAAAGATGACACCACCATGATCACGGCGTCGGTGAACCCATCCACAGAGGGTGATGGTTTGATCAATGAAGTCAGCGTTTACGTCGCCGCAATAGTGACTGCGCACGGTCTATGTCCTTAAAAGAGTGGAAAACTATCAAAGAGCACATTACTGCCGTCGTCACGACGACATTACTTACAGTTCAATGTCTTTGGTAAAACAACTACAAACGCCGGTTAATCGGAAGAGGCGGGAGCAGCTGTTAAAGCAGGTTTTTCGGTCTTGGTCT
>JAESTY010000360.1 GCA_016763355.1 Immundisolibacteraceae bacterium | reverse complement strand
TGGCAGAGCTGAACACGCCAAACCGCAAAATTATCACCGTGGAAGATCCGGTGGAGTACCGACTTCCCCGGGTTAATCAGGTGCAGGTCAATCAGAAAGTCGGGCTCGATTTTTCCCGATTTTTAAGAGCTGCATTACGACTAGATCCGGATGTCATCCTGGTCGGCGAAATTCGTGACCTGGAGACCGCCCAATCCGCCCTGCGCGCTTCATTAACCGGTCACCTGGTGATGTCTACCCTGCACACCAATGATGCCATCAGCACCACCCTAAGGCTGATGGACATGGGGCTGGAAAGTTACCTGATTGCTTCGGCAATTAATTGCATCGTCGCCCAACGGCTGATCCGTCAGATCTGCGATCGCTGCCAGCAGCCGGCCTCACTCAGCGATGGTGATCGAATCTGGTTGCAGGCCACTATTGACAGTGCGGAATTTCAATGTTTTGAAGGCGCCGGTTGTAACCAGTGCAACGATACTGGCTACCGGGGCCGGGTCGGTGTTTATGAACTGCTACGCTTCGATGAACCGATGATGGATGCCTTGCGTAACGAGGACCAAACCGAATTTTCAAGACTGGCACTCAACAGTGACAGTTACCACCCAATAATCGATCACTGCATTGAAAAACTTCGCAACGGCACCACCACCGTCAGCGAAGTGATGCGCCTGACCGGCTCCTTCAGTTAACCGGCCTGACCCCGGTTAAACTGCTGATGATCGAATACCAATACAGGGCACGTACCCACCAGGGTGAAATGGTAGCCGGGATCCGCGCTGCCAATGATCCGTCGGCAGTGGCATCGGAATTGTTCAGCGATGGATTAATTCCGATCGATATTTCCCCCAGAAAACAGCATTCGCCTCAGCAATCCTCAATCCCTACGTTTAATTTCGAGTTTACCCAGAAAGTTGACAGTAACGACCTGATTCAATTTAGCCGACAGATGCGCACCCTGACCAAATCCGGCGTGCCCCTACTGGAAGGACTCAAAGGGCTAACCAAACATGCCCGCAACAAAACCTTTCGAAAGATTCTCAACGACATTGTTATCAGCCTCGAAGCCGGGCGTGACCTGGCAACCAGTTTGAACCAGCACCCAAAAGTGTTTTCCCTGTTTTATATCGGCCTGATCAAGGTCGGTGAATCCAGTGGCCAGCTGGAGGAAATTTTTGGACAGCTCTGCTATTACCTGGAGCGCGAACAGCGCACCCGCAAACAGGTGAAATCGGCGCTGCGATATCCGAGCTTCGTGATTCTGGCCCTGGGCGTGGCTATGACCATTATTAACCTGTTTGTCATTCCCGCATTTGCTCGGGTGTTTGAAAGCTTTGACACCGAGCTGCCGATATTCACCCGTATTCTGCTCGGTATTTCTAACTTCACCGTCGCTTACTGGCCCTGGTTACTGACTGGCGTCACTTTATTAGTCTTGTTGATTAACCGGTTTTTACAAACAGAGACTGGAAAACGGGCCTGGGACCGCCGCAAGATGCAACTGCC
Organism: Immundisolibacteraceae bacterium; assembly: GCA_016763355.1. Taxonomy (GTDB): domain Bacteria; phylum Pseudomonadota; class Gammaproteobacteria; order Immundisolibacterales; family Immundisolibacteraceae; genus QNFC01. The sequence goes on along the minus strand of JAESTY010000360.1, from coordinate 3,400 downwards.
CCTGGTTGGGCCGGTACTTTATAACGTAACCATGGCTCGCTTTAGTCGGCTGTTTGCGATCGGGTATCGGGCAGGTGTACCCACCATATCAGCTCTAAAGATGGTCGGAAAAGCCATGGACAACCTTTATGCACAGGACCAGGTACTCACCATTCGGGTAGCGGTCGAAAAAGGCCAGTCGTTTAGTAATGCGGTGCAGATGACCAATATTTTTGATCCGCTGGCATTACAGATGGTCACAGTCGGCGAAGCCAGTGGAGCCCTCGATGACCTGCTCCATGAAATTGCCGACTACACCGATCAGGAAGTGGAGTATGCGGTGGATGCATTAGCCGCTGCTATCGAACCGATTTTGACCATCTTCATGGGCATCATGGTGCTGATTCTGGCCCTGGGCGTGTTCCTGCCGATGTGGGACCTGGGAGGAGCAGCTATGCACTAATCAACTCCACCTATTAAAGAAGCTGGCCATCAAACCGCTAGCTGAACGAGCACCGGCATAAGCGGAAAGTCATCTCAGCTATGCCTGTTCGGGGAACAAAACTTAACGATAGAACAGAAAGGAGTTTAGAAAATGTCCAAACAGTCCGGTTTTACGCTGATTGAGCTAGTGATGGTAATAGTCATTCTTGGAATATTAGGCGCTATCGCCGTACCCAAATTTGTCGATCTTTCTGGTAGTGCAACCACAGCTGCCGGCAAAGGCATGTCCGGTGCAGTGAAAGCTGCCCATGCAATTGCTATCGCCGATTTAAAAACATTTCCAACCGTTACCCAGCTCGCCACTTACGTGAATGCAGAAGGCGTCAGTGCGGCTGCTACCGGCGTAACTGTCGATATCAATGGCAGCTCCGTAACTGTACCAACTTTCACAGACTCATCCTGTACTGGTGGTAACGAGACCTCCGCAGTCGGCGATGTGGTTCAGTGTGTCGCTCAATTAAATATCTAGACTGGCTTAATATCTGCCACCGCCAGGGTGGAAACTTACTGGCGGTGGTTTATTCCAGGAGAAACGGATCAAAAACACTGTTTCGAACCTGCTTGGCTACCACCAATTATTGTTAGGCTGCAGAGCTGACGATTCCGATCCGAGTCCTGAATTACTTCACCACTTTGGCCAATTCTGAACTATTCAAGGTTACTAAATGGTGATTTGGTTTTAATCAGCCAGGCTGTCACCAGGCAGAACTTCCCATGCCTTACCACCAAAAAAAAATAACCGGATTCACCTTAATCGAAATGGTCATGGTGATGGTGATCATTGGCATCATGGCGGCTTATGCGGCACCTCGCTGGCTTGGCGACGAACAACTATTAGACCCCCAGCAACGATTATTAGCCCGTGATCTACGCCATGCACAGTCAATGGCCATGACCCAGGGCCGCAGCGTCAATTTCGAGATCATATCAGCCGGGTATCAGATTACTGACGCTTCTCTCACGGTCATTATTGATCCGGCTCGGGGTGAGGCCTTTCAAGTCAATCTGGAGCCAGGCCTTAGTATCGCCGGTAGTAATTTTAGCTTTGATAGCCTGGGCCGTCCCACTGATGGTTCGTCTTTGCTATCAGCGCCACAGGTACAAACGGTTAGCAGCGGCGGTTCATCAGCAACTGTGACGGTGGCTCCCGTGAGTGGCTTTGTCAGTGCGCCTTAAACCGATCAATCATTCGACAGGTTTTAGCCTGATCGAAGTGGTGATCATCATCATCGTGATGTCGATTATTGCGGTACCTTTGACTCTACAATTTAGCCAGGCTAGTAGCAGCTGGCAGCTAAATGAACGGGTTCAAACCGCCTCCCAATTGGCCCAGGCCTGTAGCGAAGAGCTGCTATTAACACGCCGAATTAGCGGCCACACTGCAGCCCTCGCCTCCAGTTGTAGCGCCTTGCCGGCAAGCTTCAGCAGCTATTCGCGCGCGCTCAACTTTAGTAGTTTTAGCTCAACCGCCTGTCCCGATACCAGCTGTACGCTGGCCGAAGTGGTCGTCACCACCGACGGTAACGAGCGAGCCCGACTAGCGGTCATGTTGGCGGACTATTAATGACCGGTCGCCGATCAAATCAGCAGACTGGGTTTACCCTGATAGAACTGATCATGGTGATGGTGATTGTCTCAATCATCGCCGCAACCGGCGCCAGCACGATGGCCAATGGGGTTCTCGCCTGGCGGGTGGCTCCGGATTTGGTGGATACCCTGAGTAAATTACGTGCCAGCCTGACACGAGCCGAACGCGAGCTACGTGAAACCCGGCGTGATCCCTCGGCCTCGTCTAGCTATGACATCGCCAGCATGACCAGTAGCCAGTTTAGTTTCACCAAGACCGATGGTACGGGTGTAATTTTTAGCATCGCGCCTCCGCTTATCACCATCGATTACAGCAGCCCAGCGGTCACTTCAGTTCTGGTTGATCAGGTTAGCCGCGCAAGCTTTTTATATTTCCAGCAGGATGGCAGCAGCAGTGCCACCAGCAGCAGTGATATCGCTTTTGTGGAGTTACAGCTCAACCTGGCCAACGGCAGCAACATTTACCCCCAACTGATTCGAGTTGGCCTGAGGAATCAACCATGATTCCGGTGGTATCAAACCGAGCCATCGGCCCTGTTCATCAGACCGGCGCCGTGATGATGGTCGCCATTGTTTTTTTATTGGTAATCGTCTCGGTGATGGGACTGACCCTGGTCACCATGTCCGGCTCTGATGTACTCGACAGTGCCGATAATGCCAACGCCGCCGAGGCCCTGTTCGTGGCCGAAGCTGGCATTGAAAGGGCTAGTTGGCAGTTAGCCAATGGCACTGCTTGCACCGATATCGCCCCACAGGGGCCATTCGATTTTGGAACCGGCAGCTTCTCAATAACTACCAGCCTGACCAACGCCAGTGTCTGCAGTGTCACCGTGACCGCTTCGATCAATAACATTAATCGAACTATAGAGGCTGACATTAGTATTGGTGGTGCAGGCGGCTGGGCGGTTGGCGCCAAAACATCCGGCGCAACGACGCTGCTAAGTTGGGATGGCATTAGTTGGGCAGCGACCGGCCCCTGGGCAGGCGTGCCAGATCAAGACCTGCATGGGGTTCATTGCACCGATAGCAGCAACTGCTGGGCAGTCGGTCAGAAATCCAGCGGCGCACTGTTGTTGCGCTGGCAAGGCTCAAGCTGGACACGAGATGCCAGTGGCTCACTACCGAATGTGGATCTCAACGGGGTGTTTTGCATTGATGCCAGTGACTGTTGGGCAGTCGGCAATAAAAGCTCCGGTGCGGTCATCCTGCACTGGGGCGGCAGCAGCTGGGCTCAAGTTAGCGCGCCTTCTTTACCGAACAAGAATATGCTCGCGGTGCATTGTGTCACCAGTAACGATTGCTGGGCAGTCGGTGAAATTGCCGGGACTAC
>JAESTY010000359.1 GCA_016763355.1 Immundisolibacteraceae bacterium | reverse complement strand
GATTGGTGAGCGGCAGACCCTGCCTATAGCCGAAGCTCTGGAGTTAGTGAAGAAAAACGCAACCGCAAAATTTGATGAGTCTATCGATATTAGCCTCAATCTTGGCATCGATGCTCGCAAATCTGATCAGGTTGTTCGTGGCGCTACGGTGCTGCCCAATGGCACCGGTAAAACCGTCCGAATCGCTGTATTTGCGCAGGGTGAAGCTGCGGATAAGGCGACCGCTGCTGGTGCAGATGAAGTCGGTATGGAAGATCTCGCTGAGAAAATAAAAGGTGGAGATCTGGATTTTGATGTCGTTATTGCAGCCCCGGACGCTATGCGTGTCGTTGGTGTGCTGGGCCAGGTGTTAGGTCCTCGTGGTCTGATGCCTAATCCTAAGGTTGGAACGGTTACACCTGATGTGGCCAACGCGGTTAATAACGCGCGCAAGGGCCAGGTTCGGTTTCGTTGCGACAAGGGTGGCATCATTCACTGTTCGATTGGCAAAGCTTCTTTTACAGGTGAAGCGCTGATTGAAAACCTTAATAGTGTCATTGGTGAAGTTAATAAGCTCAAACCTGCTGCTGCGAAAGGCATCTATCTGGGCAAGTTGACTGTTAGTTCGTCCATGGGAATGGGCGTGCCGGTGGATGTTTCTACGATTTAACCGGCAATTCACTTCCTGGCAGTTAATGTCAGGGGTAACGCGACACAGGTAGGCTATTCCTATGAGCAAAAATTTAGATATTAAGAAGATGAAAGTCGCAGAAGTCGCGGCGGTGGCGAAGCAAGCCATCTCCATGGTTGGGGCGGATTTCTCCGGCGTAACTGTTAAGCAGATGACCCAATTCAGGGCAGATGCTCGCAATGCCAACGTTTACGTCAAGGTGGTCAAAAACAACCTGTTGAAGTTAGCGATTGAAGGTACCGAATTTGAGTGTGTAAAAGACTTACTCAAAGGGCCGATGATCGTGGTGTTCTCTAACGATGAGCTTGGAGCGCCGGCCCGTTTGGTGCGTGACTTCTGTAAAGACAACAGCGCGATGCAAGTGCGCTTGATCGCCGTTGGTGGTCAGCTAATTGATGCTAGTGAGTTAAACGCAGTGGCTAAATTGCCAACTCGCGACGAAGCCCTGGCGCAATTGATGGGTGTGATGAAAGCGCCGATCACCAAACTGGTGCAGACGATGGGTGCGGCTAATAGCAAGCTGGTACGTACTTTGGCGGCGGTTAAAGAGCAGAAAGAAGCCTAAACATGCTTGTTTGAAAATTTTATTAAATCTATTTCACTAGAAAATATTCACTAGGAGTGAATCATGGCTGTAAATCAGGAAGAAATCCTCGAAACGATTTCTAATATGACTGTAATGGAAGTTGTTAATCTCATCGAAGCAATGGAAGAAAAATTCGGTGTTAGCGCCGCAGCCATGGTGGCTCCAGCTGCAGCTGCTGGCGACGCAGGTGGCGCTGCTGTAGAAGAGCAGACCGAATTCGACGTTATTTTGACCAGTTTCGGTGAGGCCAAAGTCGGCGTCATCAAAGCAGTTCGCGCGATCACAGGGCTCGGTCTTAAGGAAGCTAAAGCTGCTGTCGAAGGCGTGCCTACTCCTATTAAGGAGGGTGTTCCAAAGGCTGAAGCTGAAGAATTGGTTGCACAGCTTGCTGAAGCTGGCGGTACTGCCGAGCTTAAGTAAGGCTTGCTGGTCTCTCAGCCGGGCCTTTGCGCCCCTGACCGATCAACGTCGCGGCTTGCCGTGACCGTGGTGATAGCGGGATCCCCTCAGCGGTTAGCACCTGGTGCTCACTGCTGCAGGGGATTCTTTGCCTGTTCAAAATGGTAACGGCTAGTTGTGCGTTGAATAACCTTATTCGCCCACATTTGGACGAAACCAGGCCGGAACTCTGTTGTATTCAGAGGAATACTTAAATGACCTATTCATATGCCGAGAAAAAACGTATTCGCAAGGACTTTGGAGTCCGAGAAAAAGTGTTGGAAATACCCAACCTATTGGCGATACAGTTAGATTCCTACGCTCGCTTTTTAAGCAGTAAAGCTGACGGCTGGGAGGACGGTGAGGTCGGACTTGAAGCAGCATTCCGGTCGGTATTTCCGATTGAAAGCTACACCCGTAGTGCCGCTTTGGAATATGACAGCTATGACCTGGGTAAACCGGCTTTTGATGTAAAAGAGTGCCAGGTTCGAGGCATGACTTACTCGGCACCTTTACGTGCTCGGGTTAAGCTGGTCATTTATGATAAGGCCACCACTAAAAACCGTGTGGTCAAAGAAGTTCGCGAGCAGATCGTGTATATGGGAGAGATCCCATTAATGACCCGTGACGGTACCTTTATAACCAACGGAACCGAACGGGTTATTGTTTCTCAATTGCATCGTTCTCCGGGGGTTTTCTTTACCCACGATAAGGGTAAAACCCATTCCTCGGGTAAGTTGCTGTTCTCCGCTCGTATTATCCCCTACCGTGGTTCCTGGCTCGACTTCGAATTCGATCCTAAAGATTTAATGCACGTCCGTATCGATAGACGTAGAAAGTTGCCGATCACTGTGCTGCTGCGAGCGCTCGATCTTAGCAATGAAGAAATTCTCGAGTTATTTTTCGAGACCGACCGAGTCAAGCTGTCTAAAACTCAGACCAAACTTGAGCTCGTGCCGGAGCGGCTTCGTGGCCAGTCAATGGGTTTTGATATCGTCGGCAAGGACGGTGAGGTGATTGTGCCTGCAGGTAAGCGTGTCACTGCACGTCACGTCCGTGAACTTGAAACCCAAAGCATAAAAGAACTTGTTATTAACGATGAGTTTTTGCTTGGTAAGACCATTGCAAAGGACCTGGTTGAGACGGGTACCGGCGAACTGTTGGCTGCTGCCAACGCGCTGATCGATGAAGAGTTAATAGAGGTGATTCGAAACGCCGGCATCAAAAAGCTCGAGTTACTGTTCACCAATGACGTAGACAACGGCCCATTTATCTCCGAAACCCTACGAGTTGATAAGACCACCAATCGCCTGGAAGCGCTGGTTGAGGTTTATCACATCATGCGTCCAGGTGAGCCACCGACAAAAGAAGCCAGTGAGAAACTGTTCAAGAGCTTGTTTTTTAGCTTGCAGCAGTATGATCTTTCCGCGGTAGGTCGAATGAAACTTAATCGCGGTATTGGTCGTGAAGAGACCAAAGGCGAAGGGGTTTTATCCCGCGATGATATTGTCGAGGTGGTGCGCAAGTTAATCAGTATTAAAAACGGTAAGGGCCTGGTTGATGATGGTGATCATCTGGGCAATCGGCGCGTACGTTGTGTCGGTGAGATGGTCGAAAACCAGTTTAGAATCGGCTTAGTTCGTGTCGATCGAGCTGTTAGAGACCGTCTCAGCTTTGCAGAATCTGAAGATTTAATGCCTCAGGACCTGATTAATGCAAAACCGGTATCCGCGGTCGTTAAAGAATTCTTTGGTTCGAGTCAGTTGTCCCAGTTTATGGATCAGGTTAATCCGCTCTCGGAAGTGACTCATAAAGGCGTATATCAGCCCTCGGGCCTGGTGGTCTGACCCGTGAACGGGCGGGATTTGAAGTCCGAGATGTGCATCCGACCCATTACGGGCGGGTCTGTCCAATCGAGACTCCTGAAGGACCTAATATTGGTCTAATCAATTCGTTATCGATCTTTGCTCGTACCAATGAATATGGTTTCCTTGAGACCCCTTATCGGGTAGTGAACAACAGCAAGGTAACCGACGAAATATTCTATATGTCAGCTTTGGATGAGCCGGAGCACGTTATTGCTCAGGCCAGCGCTCGGCTTGATAAACAGGGCAAGCTGACCGAAGAGCTGGTGTCTTCGCGGCATCTTAATGAGTTTACGCTGAAGACTTCCGATGAAGTCGGCTACATGGATGTGTCGCCACAGCAGGTTGTTTCAATTGCTGCTTCACTGATTCCATTCCTTGAGCACGATGATGCTAACCGGGCATTGATGGGCTCCAACATGCAGCGTCAGGCAGTGCCAACTCTGAGGGTTGAAAAGCCGTTAGTTGGAACCGGCATGGAACGTATTGTTGCCAGGGATTCCGGAACTTCCGTGTTGGCTGACCGGGGCGGAGTTGTTGATGATGTTGATGCCAACCGTATCGTCGTTAAAGTTAATGATGACGAGACCAGTGCTGGCGACGCCGGGGTTGATATCTACAACCTGGTCAAATATACCCGTTCTAATCAGAACACCTGCATTAATCAACGTCCCCTGGTATCACCGGGTGACAGAATCAATGCGGGAGACTTTTTAGCGGATGGATCTTCGATTGACAAGGGCGAGCTTGCCCTTGGCCAGAACATGCGCGTGGCGTTCATGCCATGGAATGGTTACAACTTTGAAGATTCCATTATCATTTCAGAGCGAGTTGTTCAGGAAGATCGTTTTACGACGATTCACATTCAAGAACTTACCTGCGTGTCCCGAGACACCAAGCTCGGTTCCGAAGAAATCACTGCGGACATTCCCAACCTCGGTGAAAGCGCGCTCTCCAAGTTAGACGAGTCCGGTATTGTCTATATAGGCGCGCGGGTTCGACCCGGTGACATTCTGGTCGGAAAGGTAACGCCAAAGGGTGAGACCCAGATGACACCGGAAGAAAAGTTGCTGCGTGCAATTTTCGGTGAAAAAGCGTCTGACGTAAAAGACACGTCACTTCGTGTCTCTTCCGGCATCGTCGGAACGGTTATCGATGTGCAGGTTTTTACCCGTGATGGGGTAGAAAAAGATCAACGTACTCGAGATATTGAAGAAAGCGAGCTTAAGCGCATCCGAACTGATCTCAATGATCAATTTCGGATTGTTTCTGAAGATGCCCATCAGCGTTTAGAGAAATTGCTGGTTGGTGCTAAAGCGGTCAGCGGACCCGGTGGGATTACCGCTGGATCAACTATTACCTCTGAACAGCTGCAGTCGGTAGAGCGCGCGGCCTGGAATGAAATTGCAGTTGACGACGAAACAGTAGGTGCCGACGCGACTCAGTTGCTAGATCAGATTAAAGGTCTGCGCAAAGCTTTTGATGAACAGTTCGAAGAGAAAAAACAGAAGCTTATTGGCAATGATGATTTACAGCCTGGTGTGCTGAAGATGGTCAAAGTTTATGTCGCCCAAAAACGGCGTATTCAGCCCGGCGACAAGATGGCCGGTCGTCATGGTAACAAAGGTGTTATCTCAGTCATCGTGCCGGTTGAAGACATGCCTTACGATGAACATGGCCAGCCTGTAGATATTATTCTCAATCCCCTTGGTGTTCCGTCCCGTATGAACGTCGGGCAGGTACTTGAAACCCATTTGGGTTTAGCGGCTAAAGCATTAGGTCTTAAAATTGGGTCACTGGTCGATAGTGGTGGCAAGATTAAACCGCTGCGTAAGTTTCTTAATCAGATATACAGCACTGGAGGAACACCAGCAGACCTAGATAGTCTCGATGATGGCGAAGTCTTTGAGCTGGCGGAAAACCTTCGCGGTGGAGTGCCTATGGGTACGCCGGTGTTTGATGGTGCTACTGAAGCCAATATCAAGGATATGTTAAAGCTTGCTGACCTTTCGCCTACCGGGCAATCGGTTCTGCATGATGGCCGAACCGGAGATGCGTTCGATCGGCCAGTCACGGTTGGCTATATGTACGTTCTTAAGTTGAACCATCTTGTTGATGACAAAATGCATGCTCGATCCACTGGTCCTTATAGTCTGGTGACGCAACAGCCGCTGGGTGGTAAAGCTCAGTTTGGTGGCCAGCGTTTCGGGGAGATGGAAGTGTGGGCCCTCGAAGCCTATGGCGCTGCCTATACGCTGCAAGAAATGTTAACCGTCAAATCGGATGATGTTAACGGTCGAACCAAGATGTATAAGAACATTGTTGATGGTAACTACACCATCGATGCGGGAATGCCCGAGTCTTTCAATGTTCTGGTTAAGGAAATTCGTGCCCTGGGCATCGATATCGAACTGGAAGGCGGTTAAGTGGTTGTAATGTTAGGTAGTGAGGGGTTAGTGATGGTGGTCATCGCTAGTTTATTAGATAACCTGAGATCTATACGGGAGTTAGCCGCGTGAAAGAATTTCTGAGCTTGATGCAGCAGAATTATCAGACACAGGATTTTGATTCGTTTCGAATTTCTCTGGCATCGCCGGAGAAAATACGCTCCTGGTCATGGGGTGAGGTTAAAAAACCAGAAACCATCAATTACCGTACTTTTAAACCCGAACGCGATGGTCTTTTTTGCGCCAAAATTTTTGGTCCTATCAAGGATTACGAATGTCTTTGTGGAAAATACAAACGACTTAAGCATCGTGGTGTGATCTGCGAAAAGTGTGGTGTTGAAGTCACGCTGGCTAAGGCTCGCCGCGAACGCATGGGCCATCTCGAGTTGGCCTGCCCAACAGCGCACATCTGGTTTCTAAAATCACTGCCGTCTCGGATGGGCATGATTTTGGATATGGCGTTAGGTGAGTTGGAACGGGTGCTGTATTTCGAAGCCTACGTCGTCACCGAACCCGGCATGACTCCGCTTGAACCCGGACAATTGCTAAACGATGAAGAATACAGCAGCGCTCGCGAACAGTATGGCGATGAATTTTCCGCTGGCATGGGCGCAGAAGCGGTTCGAATTCTTCTTGGTAAAGTCGACCTGGAAAATGAAGTCGTTACTATTCGGGAAGAAATTGCCGAAACCGGTTCTGAAACCAAGTACAAAAAGCTGGTAAAACGACTTAAACTGATGGAAGGTTTTATTCAGTCAGGCAATCGTCCTGAATGGATGGTATTCACTGTATTGCCGGTGCTTCCGCCAGAATTGCGACCCCTGGTGCCGCTAGACGGTGGACGGTTCGCTACTTCAGATTTAAACGATCTTTATCGTCGGGTAATCAACCGTAACAATCGTTTGAAAAGGCTGCTAGACCTTAACGCACCTGACATCATTGTTCGCAACGAGAAACGGATGTTGCAGGAGTCGGTCGATGCCCTGCTAGATAATGGCCGCCGTGGTCGTGCCATCACCGGTACAAACCGCCGCCCGTTGAAATCCCTTGCCGACATGATTAAGGGCAAGCAGGGTCGTTTTCGGCAGAATTTATTGGGTAAACGAGTCGATTATTCTGGCCGTTCAGTCATCGTCGTCGGTCCTCAGTTGAAGTTACATCAGTGTGGGTTGCCTAAGAAAATGGCGCTCGAGCTGTTTAAGCCGTTTGTGTTTGGCAAGTTGGAAGCGCGAGGCCTGGCGACCACCATCAAAGCCGCGAAAAAGATGGTCGAGCGCGCCGGTGCCGAAGTGTGGGATGTGCTCGAAGAAGTGATTCGTGAACATCCGGTCATGCTCAACCGTGCACCGACTTTGCATAGGCTGGGCATTCAGGCATTTGAGCCCCAGCTAATTGAAGGCAAGGCTATTCAGCTTCATCCGCTGGTTTGTACCGCCTTTAACGCCGATTTTGATGGTGACCAGATGGCAGTCCACGTGCCGCTGACTCTGGAGGCACAGTTAGAGGCCCGGACTTTGATGATGTCGTCTAACAATGTGTTGTCACCGGCCAACGGCGAACCGATTATCGTCCCGACTCAGGATGTGGTACTAGGTATCTACTACATGTCCCGAGAAAAAGCCGAGGCTAACGGTACCGGTCGTATTTTTTCAGATGTTACCGAAGCTCGTCACGCCTACGATTCAGGTGCTGTGGATCTTCATGCTCGGGTAAAGGTTCGCATTACTGAATCGGTATTCGATGACAAAGAAGAGCTTCAGACTAGCACTCAGTTGCGTGATACCACTGTGGGTCGCGCCCTGTTATCCCAGGTCCTACCAGCTGGCATGCCTTTCGAAATGGTCGACCGGACCATGACCAAGAAAGCAATCTCCGCTTTGATCAATTTTTGTTATAGAAACATTGGTCTCAAAGCGACCGTGGTTTTTGCTGATCAGCTAATGTACACCGGCTATCAGTTTGCTACTCGGTCAGGGACCTCCATCTGTATTGATGACATGGTTACCCCTCAGAGCAAAAATAAAATTATTGGCGCTGCTGAGGATGAAGTTAAGGAGATTGCGCAGCAATATGCATCAGGACTGGTAACAGACGGAGAGCGCTACAACAAAGTTATCGACATCTGGTCTCATGCCAATGAAGAAGTTGCTAATGCGATGATGAACGAGCTCAAAACTGAGCAGGTAATCGATCACGAAGGCAATGAAGTAGAACAGGAAGCGTTTAACTCTATTTATATGATGGCCGATTCCGGTGCTCGAGGCAGCGCAGCGCAGATTCGGCAGCTGGCGGGTATGCGTGGATTGATGGCCAAGCCAGACGGATCCATAATCGAAACCCCAATCACGGCAAATTTTCGTGAGGGTCTGGATGTTCTTCAGTACTTTATTTCAACTCACGGTGCTCGAAAAGGTCTGGCAGATACCGCACTAAAAACAGCCAACTCAGGTTATTTAACTCGACGGTTGGTGGACGTGGCGCAAGATGTTGTTGTTAGCGAAGAAGATTGCGGCACCGAAGTTGGTTTAGATGTATCTGCGGTCCGTACTGGCAGTGAAGTGATCGAGCCTTTGCGTGACCGAGTACTTGGCCGAGTCCTGGCTGCTGATGTAACAGAGCCAGGCAAGAGTAAAAAGGTTGTGCTTGCGCGTGGCGTGATGCTTGACGAAGAAACCGTTGACCTGCTGGAAGAACGAGGCATCGATAATGTTTATGTTCGTTCTGCAATTCGCTGTGAATCCCGTTATGGTGTCTGCAGTGCCTGTTACGGTCGAGATCTTGCTCGTGGTCATCGCGTTAACGTTGGTGAGGCAGTGGGTGTTATAGCCGCGCAATCGATTGGCGAACCTGGCACCCAGCTGACAATGCGTACTTTCCATGTTGGTGGGGCCGTATCACGTAGCGTGACCGCGAATAACATTACTCCTAATCTTGCAGGTCAGATACAGCTTGAAAAAGTCAAAACTGTCGAGCATGCCAACGGACACTTAGTGAGTGTTTCCCGTTCCGGTGAGGTGGTAATTGTTGATGACGCCGGACGTGAGCGCGAACGCCACAAAATTCCATATGGTGCGGTGCTGAACAAAGGCCAGGGCAGTGCGGTAGAAGCCGGTGAGGAAATTGCCGTCTGGGACCCCCACACACATCCCGTGGTCAGTGAAATGGCCGGTATTGTGCAGCTTATCGAAGTAGTCGATGGCGTGACTACTTCCAGTGAAGTTGATGAATCAACTGGCTTGTCCAATGTTGTTATTACTGATCCTAAACAGCGTGGTTCAGCTGGCCGAGATCTACGGCCGATGGTGAAGTTAGTCGACGCCAATGGTGATGACATTAACATTCCAGGTACCGACTTACCGGCGCAGTATTTTCTGCCTAGCGGTGCGGTCGTAACCGTGATCGACAAGCAGGAAGTTGGCATTGGCGATGTGTTGGCGAGGATTCCTCAGGAATCTTCCAAAACTCGTGATATCACCGGTGGTTTACCCCGGGTTGCTGACTTATTTGAAGCTCGGAAACCAAAAGAGCCCGCGATTATGGCCGAGATAAGCGGCATCGTGTCTTTTGGTAAAGAGACTAAAGGTAAAGTCCGTTTGATCATCACGGATGAAGCCCGCGAACAGCATACTTTTCTGATTCCTAAATACCACCATCTGACTATTTATGATGGTGAGCATGTTCAGAAAGGTGAAATTATTGCGGATGGATCCCCGGTTCCCCACGATATCCTGAGATTGCTCGGCGTTGACGCGCTGGCCAACTACATGGTCAACGAAGTTCAGGAGGTTTACCGGCTGCAGGGCGTCAAGATCAATGATAAGCACATTGAGGTGATCTTGCGTCAAATGATGCGCAAGGTTGAGATTATTACCCCCGGCGACACCCATCTGCTTCGTGGTGAGCAACTGGACCGCGGTGTGATGGCGGTTACCAACCAGAAGGTTATTGATGATGGCAAGGAACCCGCAGTATTTCAGCATCAACTACTAGGGATTACCAAAGCATCTCTGGCGACCGAATCATTTATTTCGGCTGCCTCTTTCCAGGAAACCACGCGGGTGCTCACCGAAGCATCTGTGAACGGTAAGCGCGACGAGCTACGTGGTCTTAAAGAGAACGTTGTGGTTGGTCGGTTAATTCCCGCTGGAACTGGGTTTGCCTATCATCAGAAACGTCGAGCGGAAAGATCCCAGCAGGATGTGGTGGTAGAGGATATCTGGGACGCACTACCTACGGCTGAAGAGGCCGTTACAGGTGGTGCTACGCCGGAAACGGGTTCCGAAGATTCTAGTGAAGAAGCCGCCGCAGTTTAATTTCGAATCAGTCACCTTTGGGCAGTCAAATTACCTTGACTGCCCGAGGTCCGCTCCATATACTACGCAGCCCCTTACAGACCGCATCAGAAAATTCGAAGCGGTTTGATGTAATTCAAGCTGTAATTAAACAAGGCAGAAAGCTGGATGGCGACCATCAATCAGCTGGTGCGTAAGCCGCGCGTGCGGCCACGTAAGAAATCAAATGTACCAGCGCTAGCAGCATCTCCGCAAAAGCGGGGGGTTTGTACGCGGGTCTATACGACCACGCCGAAAAAGCCTAATTCCGCGCTACGGAAAGTAGCTCGGGTCAGGTTGACCAATGGATTTGAAGTCACTACCTATATTGGTGGTGAAGGGCATAATTTGCAGGAGCATTCGCTGGTGTTGATCCGCGGTGGTCGTGTAAAGGATTTGCCCGGTGTTCGATACCACACCGTTCGTGGTGCGCTGGATACGTCCGGCGTTGCTGATCGGCGTCAGGGTCGTTCCAAATACGGTACTAAACGCCCTAAATCCTGATATCAGGGGTTGGCAGGGTCAGATAGGTTCTAACGGGTTTTAAAAGGGCCGTGACAGAGTCGCGGCTCTTTTATTTTGTAAATTCGTCATTTTTAAATTCGGGTTCACCGGTTATGTCCAGAAGAAGAGTTGCAGGTAAGCGTACGATTTTGGCGGATCCGAAATATGGGGATCTCACCTTAGCCAAATTGATGAACGTGATCATGGTTGACGGCAAGAAATCGATTGCAGAAAAGATTGTCTATGGTGCTATCGATCGCTTGGCACAGACCCATCAGGGTGAAGATCCGGTGGCGATGTTCAAACAGAGCCTGGAAAACATTTCGCCATTGGTTGAGGTCAAGTCACGCCGGGTTGGTGGTGCGACTTATCAGGTACCGATCGAAGTGCGGCCGGATCGGCAGCGCGCGCTATCTATGCGCTGGCTGATTGATGCAGCACGTAAGCGTGGCGAAAAAACGATGGCGCTACGGCTGGCTGCTGAGGTTGGTGATGCAGTCGAAAATCGCGGTGCAGCCGTGAAAAAACGTGAAGACGGCCATCGCATGGCTGAAGCGAATAAGGCGTTCTCGCATTACCGCTGGTAGGGCGAGTGATTGCCCTTCGACTATATAGACGTAATTCAAACCACGGCGCAAGCCGGTCAAGATAGAGATCTACTAAAGTGGCCCGTACGACACCCATTGAACGTTATCGCAACATCGGCATCATGGCTCATATCGACGCCGGTAAAACGACGACTACTGAACGCGTCCTTTATTATACAGGCGTGTCTCATAAAATCGGCGAAGTGCATGATGGTGCGGCCACGATGGACTGGATGGAACAGGAGCAGGAGCGAGGCATTACGATCACGTCTGCTGCCACCACCTGTTTCTGGAGCGGAATGGAAAAACAGTTCGATGAGCATCGGATCAACATCATCGATACGCCCGGTCATGTGGATTTTACTATCGAGGTAGAGCGCTCTCTGCGTGTTTTAGATGGAGCGGTGGCGGTTTTCTGTTCAGTTGGTGGAGTGGAGCCACAATCAGAAACAGTTTGGCGTCAGGCAACTCGCTATGGTGTGCCACGTATGGCCTTCGTGAATAAGATGGATCGCGATGGTGCCGATTTTTTACGGGTGGTTGGTCAGATTGAAGAGCGTCTTGGGGGCAACCCGGTACCGATTCAGCTACCCATTGGTGCCGAGAAAGAATTCGAAGGCGTTATCGACCTGATCAAAATGAAGGCGATACGTTGGGAAGAAGAAAACATGGGTATGGAGACTATAGAGTCCGAGATCCCAGCTGAATTATTAGACGAAGCCCAGGAATGGCGCGCTAATATGGTCGAAGCGGCCGCTGAAGCCGATGATGACTTGATGAACAAGTATCTTGAAAGCGAAGAACTTGATAATGAAGACATCATCGCAGGGTTGCGCAAACGTACGTTAATTAACGAAGTGGTCGTGGTGACCTGCGGTTCAGCCTTTAAAAATAAAGGTGTGCAGTCCATGCTTGATGCTGTGGTGCAGTTCATGCCGTCGCCGGTTGACGTGCCCGCAATTAAAGGTATTGACGACTACGAAAAAGAAGATGAACGAAAACCTGGTGATGACCAACCATTTGCCGCGCTGGCTTTTAAAATAGCGACGGACCCCTTTGTTGGTACTCTCGTATTTTTCAGGGTTTACTCCGGTGTACTAACTTCGGGTTCATCTATCTTCAGCCCGGTTAAAAGCAAGAAAATGCGTGTCGGGCGTTTGTTGCAGATGCATTCTAATAATCGCGAAGAAATTACCGAGGTGCGTGCTGGTGATATCGCAGCGGCGGTTGGTCTTAAAGACGTGACCACTGGCGACACTCTCTGTGACCTGGACAACATTATTACTCTCGAGCGGATGGAGTTTCCTGAACCGGTTATTTCAGTAGCGGTTGAGCCGAAGACTAAAAGCGACCAGGAAAAGATGGGCGTAGCGCTGGGGAAATTAGCGCAGGAAGATCCGTCTTTTCGCGTGCATACCGACGAAGAATCCGCTCAGACCATTATCTCTGGTATGGGTGAGTTGCATCTGGATATTATCGTTGACCGGATGCGCCGCGAATTTGATGTCGAAGCAAATGTCGGAGCGCCCCAGGTTGCTTACCGGGAAACAATTCGTGAAACCATCGAACAAGAAGGCAAGTTTGTGCGCCAGACCGGTGGCCGCGGGCAGTATGGCCATGTTTATCTGAGAATCGAACCTCAGGAGCCCGGTGAAGGGTATAAATTCTCCAATGAAGTTGTTGGTGGCTCGGTGCCCCGTGAATACATCAACTCCGTGAACAAGGGTATCGAAGAGCAGATGAAGAATGGTGTCATCGCTGGTTATCCGGTGGTTGATGTCAAAGTCGCTCTCTACGATGGTTCATACCATGATGTCGATTCTAATGAAATGGCCTTTAAGATAGCCGGTTCGATGGCATTTAAAGAAGGTGCAAAAAAAGCCTCTCCTGTGTTGCTTGAGCCAGTGATGAAAGTCGAAGTGGTCTGCCCTGAAGATAATATGGGCGACGTGGTAGGTGACTTGAATCGACGGCGCGGGCTTATCGGCGGCATAGACGATGTGCCACTAGGTAAAGCGGTAAAGGCTAGTGTTCCACTGGCAGAGATGTTCGGTTATGCCACTGACTTGCGTTCTGCAACTCAGGGTCGAGCAACCTATACCATGGATTTTGAAAAATACATGGAGGCGCCTAACAGCGTCGCTGAAAAAGTAATTAACAAATAACGTAACCGCATCGGTTGTCAAATAGAAGACAAAGGTAACTGCCATGTCCAAGGAAAAATTCGAACGAACAAAACCCCATGTTAACGTGGGCACCATCGGTCACGTTGACCATGGTAAGACCACACTGACAGCGGCGTTAACCACGGTGATGGCAGCCAAGCATGGCGGCGAGATCAAAGGTTATGATCAGATTGATAACGCCCCGGAAGAGCGTGAGCGCGGAATTACCATCGCCACGGCTCACGTTGAGTACGAATCAGCAAACCGCCACTATGCGCACGTTGATTGCCCCGGACATGCGGATTATGTGAAGAACATGATTACCGGTGCCGCGCAGATGGACGGCGCTATCCTGGTGGTTAACG
>JAESTY010000358.1 GCA_016763355.1 Immundisolibacteraceae bacterium | reverse complement strand
GGAGTGACTCATACAAACTGCTCGGTTTACCGATCGAGTAGATAAGATGAGGATAAATATGATGACGATGAATGCATTAGCAATTTTCAATATTGTAATTTTAGTTGCTTCGGCTGTAGGTTTTGCAGCCACCAATCTGTTCGATCGTAAATGATCGAAGCCAGATTGGTAGCGGCTAATTAGATTTTTCCCCCAGTAGTGTAGCGCTCTCTCCCTCTCCCCCCCTGCTGCACTATTGGGTTTTACTGAAAAGCCTCGTAATCGAATGATTACGAGGCTTTTTTTTGTGCCAATTTTGTAGGTGCTGGGGCAGGACTGTGTTTGATTTAGCCCGGTGAGCTTGTCTGGGCTAGAAAAATATACTCAGGTTACTGGCTAAAACGGTGGTCTGGTCGAGAGCGACTGCTCGTTTAACGATTTGCCAGCCCAGTTCATTATCGGCCTGTCGAAGTAAATCACGGCGCGCGCCGACAAAAATATCGACGTCCCGCTCCAGGCGGCTGCGATAAAGCATAAAACAGCAGTCGACTTCAATTTCATTGCTGTTGGCGGTGGGATGAACCTGTACGTTGCTGATCATGTGCCGGGTGCGGGAAGCGGGTTCTTCGGCCCAGGCCATACCGGTATGCAGCCGTCGAATGCGAGTCGACATACTCTGTTTGTCTTCATCGAATAGGGCGGCTTCGTGGGGGCTGGAAAATTCCTGGCCGGCCGCCCGTTTGGTGCGGTTGTAACGGGTTGGCATGTAGTAGTGCAGGTCGTCGGCGAGCAATTCAAACCATTGGTCGAACTCACGGTTATCCAGTAGCTGGGCCTCGCAGTATAGATATTGCTCTATCGCTTGCTGCATTTCCGGGGTAGTTGCAGGGTGCTCGGCGAGTGCGACTGAGGGTAGATGATTAAGCATGGCCGGACTCCTCATCACCGGTGGGGATGGTTAATTCTGACCAGTCTTTGGCGGTCATCATCTCCAGCCAGCGATTGTAGAGACCGCGGGCTGCCATTTCCCCATAGACATAATTGGTCTTGCCGGGTAAATCGGGAAAGTCATGGGTGTCGTTACCGAGTCCCATCTGTACATTGAAGGTGGTATTTCGAGCTTGGTGGCCACGCAAGCCTTTCTGAATTTGGGTCCAGTTCTCGCCGTCGTCCTGCTCGAGCATGCCGCCGCTACTAAAGGTGCGTAACACAGCTTTTCGATAGGCGTCCTTGACGCTATCCGGGGCTTTTTTATCGACCAGGGTCCAGGCCCAGACTTCAACTTCGTTGGGTCCCCGAGGATGCCAGACTCGCAGGGTGTTAATCCCAGGTAGAAATGACAGGGTAGGAAAGATGGTCATGTGGGCGCCGTTCATCCGCCGGCCGCGCATATCGCCAAGGCGTTCGATGGCTTCGCCGGCGCTGGTGTTGACATAATAATTGGCAGCTTCTTCACCAAGCATTGGGAACAGGAATTCCGGCGTGTCGAAGAAAAACCCGGTGCCGTGGCCTTCGGGGGCGCTGAATTGGCGGCCTTCTTCTGGCCAACCAACCTGGCTAAGGTCCATATCCGGCGGCATGCTCGCTATCAACGGCGACGCGTGACTGACCGGCGCGTGATACATGTCGCTGGCAAACTGTTCGGCGGCGAATTTCCAGTTACAGGGAATCACCCATTTGTGCATGCCACCGACTACCTCGGTGCCGCCTTCGGCCCGATCTAAGAAAAGATCGATATACCATTTCATATCGCCCAGATAGGTTTCAAGGTCAGGCACCTGCTTGTCGAAACATCCGAAGATCAAGCCTTTGTAATGCTCGATGCGAGGGACTTTTGTTGGGCTCCATTCAGCTGGGTCTACTTTGCCATAGGCGCGTTCTTCGAAGGGCACCTGGGCCAGGTTGCCACCGATATCGTAAGACCAGCCGTGGTAGGAGCAGGTGAATGCTTTGGCGTTACCGGAGTCTGCTCGGCACAGTTTCATGCCCCGATGGCGGCACTGATTTAAAAACGCTGCCACCGAACCGTCTGCCTGACGTACCACCAATATCGGGTCTTCACCCATGTAGGTGCTAAAGAAATCGCCGGTGTCTGGAATCTGAGTTTCGTGGGCCAGGAACAACCAGGAGCGACCAAATAGTCGTTCCAGTTCTAGCTGATAAATTGCCTCATCCTGGTAAATCAGTGGACTGATCTTGCCTTGCTCACTATTAACCAGGCTCGCGAGCTGCTCATTGCTGATCGGGCTGTCCGGGCTAAAAGGCTGGAATTCGGTTCCCGTGGCGGGATTGTTCATACGGTTCTCTCGAGGCGGTTGTGATTAACTAATCTATGAAGTTAAATGAACAGGTTTAAAGCCGGTTAACTAAACGATCATTTAGCAGTCATGGTAGCACTCCAGGCAGGCGATGCAGTTATTGGTGTCGATCGGTGTTGGGGGTGGGGTTAATTTACTGGGACGATGCTATCGGCTAGAAAGCTGGTAAATTTTTTCTAATGGGAGAGAGCAAATGGCACTAGATTTTACG
The DNA here is from genome assembly GCA_016763355.1 of Immundisolibacteraceae bacterium. Classification (GTDB taxonomy): domain Bacteria; phylum Pseudomonadota; class Gammaproteobacteria; order Immundisolibacterales; family Immundisolibacteraceae; genus QNFC01. Next base: position 11,084 of record JAESTY010000358.1, on the reverse strand, counting down.
CGTGGAGAAGCAAAACAGTGGGCCCTGGAATCGATTAAGGGGTTCTACATGTGTCCGATTTCGCCGGTCAATGATCAATTCGAGATCGACGAGCCGGCGCTGCGCCAGAACATAGAGGCGTTTATCGAGATGGGGGTTAACGGGTTGGTGGTTGGCGGTTTTATCTCTGAGGGCTGGAATTTAACGCCCTCTAAATGGCTGCGTTATCACCAGGTGGTAGCCGATGTGGCTAAGGGCCGAATTCCACTCTGGACCATTATTCTTGATCCCTGTGTCCACACCGCGCTGGAAAAACTGGATGCGGTAGAAAAAATGGGTTTTGAGGGTGCGGAAGTAATCAACCCGGTGGTGCAGCTGCGTACCGATGATGAAATTTTTGACTGGTTTAAATACCTAACCGACCGCACCGATCTGGCGATTTGTCTCTACCGCACGCCGGTATCCGGCAAGGTGATGGGTTTTGACCTGATGAAACGCCTGTCTGATCTGGAAACCTGTATTGCGGTTAAGCAGGGTTCACTGGTGAGAGCGGAAACCTTGAAATTGCGCCGTTTAATACGCGACGACTTTATCGTTTCTGATCCATCAGAAGCCGTGTTCCTGGAAGAACTGCGGATTGGTGGCCAGGTGGTCTGGGGTGAGCTGTCCTACATTCTGTATGGTAAGAAACGTCATATTGTCGACGAATACCGGGCGCTGGCGGCTAAAGGCGAGTGGGAACAGGCGCGGGTTGTTTCTGACCAGCTCAATCCAATTCGTTTAATGCTTGAAGATTTGATGCTCTGGAAAATTGCTGAGACAGCCACCTATGCGGGCACTATTGCCGGTGTAAAAGGCTGGTTTGAGGCGATTGGACTCAACGGTGGCAATATTATTCCACCGCTTAAAACGGTGTCACAGGCTGAGAAGGATGCACTCAAGGGCACCTTGCAGGATCTGGGAGTTTGCTAGTGAGTTAGTGACAGCAGTTGTTTGCTTTTTAATGATGGCCGTTGTACTGAAAGGTGCAGCGGCCATTTGCTTTGTAACTGGTCGCGAATAGGGCCCTATTTAAAAATGGTCACCCTATCCTGGGTTTCATCAAAGCTCAGCTCGCTGTTCACACCGCATAACTCTTTAATGGCTCGCCAGTAACCGGACTGAATGTCGTTTAATTCTGTTGCTGTGGCAGCCCAATGGTTGAGCTGATAAGTCGATACGCTGCTTAGTGACGGCATGGCCATGACGATCGATTGTTCAGTTTCTGTGACGCTGAGCTGATCACCAAAGCCGTAGGTGGTCTGGTAGTGCTGCCAGAATACGGTCGCTATCTTTTCGGCACTACCAGCCCGGCTCCAGTCGACTTTTTGCTGTGCCATCATCTGGTAACCATATTCTTCGGCGTTCATACCGGCTGATGCAGCGACCTTCATGCCGCCAATCACGGTGCCCTGACATTCCTGCAGGCGCATGGTGGAGAGGGTTTTATCGGCGTAATTGGGGTATTCCATTAGTCTGTCTCTGTGTGAGCGATATAGCTGATTTGTAGGCACTGACCATCGGCTATTTGCCATTGATCACGCACCCCTATGCAGCAGATAAGCTCCAGTTTGGTGCCGGGGTATTCAGGGACCTCTGGCCACATCAGTAGTGCGCTGGTGTGCAGGTTTTTCTCTGGCAGGCTCAGGGTGACGCTGTGAAAGTGGGCATCGCAAAATAGTCCACCTCCGGCAAGTACCTGCTTACGTAAAGAGGGGTCGTTGCGGTGGCGTTTAACCACGGCAGCAGTGGCGGCGGAGCAGGTTAGGTTGATGGTACCCGGGAAAGCCGGTTGGCCTAAGACTTTGGTAATCCAGGGTTTGACACCACCGGTTGAGGTGAAGTCGGCGGCAACACCGAGGCCACCGGTTAATGAACCGCTGATCACCGCGGGGCTGAGGCTGATCAGGTCAACCAGTTCTGTTAATGAGTCGACCACGGCAACCGCGCCGGCCTGCTCTAGATCTTGTCTGCAAGAGGGTCCGGTGGTGATGCCAATGACTGCCATACCGACCGCCGCGCCGGCTTCGACATCGCCGGGGTTATCACCGATATAAATGACCGAATCAGCTTCCAGGCCGATGCCTTCGAGGGCCAGTAGCATGGGTTTGGGGTCTGGTTTACGGACACCCGATTCGTCTCGGGTGATGATCACGTCCATCTCTGGGCAGCCCGGCTGGCCAATAATGTGCTGGACAATCTCGTGATTAGAATCGGTAACGATGCCGAGCCGGAAACCTCTGTTCTGGAACTGGTTAAGGACATCGATAGCATCATCAAAAGGTCGGGCTAGGTCATCAAACAGGGGTTTCCAGAGCATCTGTGCGGTTTCATGGAGCTGGGTTTGGCGCTGTTTATATTCGCTCTGGCTAAGTTCACCGAAGAGCATCTCGATTGGGTCGCGGCGGAAGGTCATGAGCTGGCGCATCATGTCGTCAGGCGGCGTCGGCCAGTCCATTTGCTGGCATGACTGCAGCATAATTTCGCTAAACGCAGGGGTCGAGTTAAGCAGGGTGCCGTCTATATCAAACAGAATGGCATGGTGGCGCATAGGTCTGGTTTTCCGGCGTTCAGTATTCGATGGTGGTGAGGATAATAAACCCCTGCATAAGCGAATTATGCAGGGGCTTTTTGGTTACCAAATAAGCGATTAAAGCCTAATCGTTTTTGGTGTTCTTACGGGTACCGGCCTGTTTAGCGCCGGTTTCGAAATAGCGTCCCTGGGTTGCCAGGTCGGCTTCGTGTTTTTCATCATCTGACCAGCGGCCAAGTTCATAGCCATACCAGGGTGCTTTCAGGGACAGTTCTGGCAGGTCATGTTGTTGCCACAACTTCAGGGCGTTCTCCATGAATTCCTGTTTTGGCAACGAGACCGGTGGGTAGGCCCAGTCGCGGGTGGCGTCAATCAGTAGACCGGAGTTGCGAATTTTGCCAGCGCCTTCGCCGAGGCCTCGATTGTGGTCGGGAGGCACCATGGATGGATCAAGCGGCATTACGGCGATATCCTGAATGCGCACATCTCGATGCGGCTGCATCGAATAGGAGAGCGCCCAGTAGATCGCGTCTGGATCGCGGATATCGACGTCCTCATCGACAATAATCGCCATTTTGCCGACAAAGCGTTGCGACAGGTGATCCAGAATCCGGGTGCCATCATCTTCATTTTCGCGCCGAATTTTGACCAGACAAACCCCAAACGAACCGCTGGTTTCTGGAAAATGGACTTCAATGACGTTATCGAAGCCACCATCTTTTAAATACTGGTGGCAGGCATGGGTCCAGCCGATGCCGCGAATTTTGCTGCTTTCGCTGGGCGGGAACTGGCTCAGGAAAGCCTGATAAATTGGTTTCTCGCGCATGGTGATGCAGGTGACATTCATGAACCAGGAAAAGTCACGGGCGGCCATGTAGCCAGGGAATTCGCCGAACGGGCCTTCCATTTCCATTTCATTGACCGGTACCCAGCCTTCGACCACGATTTGGGCGTGGGCGGGAACCAGCAGATCATGGGTCTGGCACTTCACGAGTTCGATTGAATGACCGGCGAGGCCACCGGCAACGTCATACTCACAAACATCATTGGGCAGCCGGGTCACGGCGGTATAGGAAATTGCAGGTGGCACGCCAATGACAATAGCGGCTGGCATCATTTCAACGCCTTTTTCCTGCCACATTTCGATATGGCGACGCATGCCAAAACCGGGTGATGCGGGATAAACGCCGATACGATCCTCGGCTTTGAGCATGCCCCGATAATTACCGACATTGTGCATGCCGTTATCCGGATCCATGCTGATCCAGTGGGAGGCGGTGGTGTAAGGGGCGTTATCAAAGCCGGGGGTAGAAATTGGCATCGGTAGCCGAGATAAACATTTATCTTTTAAATCGTCGCCGGTGAGCACAACGTCCTGAATCGGGCCGCTTTCAACAACCGTCGGTGCTATCGGATTTTCATGGGCATTGGCCCACACAGCAGGGATATCTGCGGGACTATCGACCTGCAAACCCTTGGCGTAGATATCGCTGGAACCGGCCGTGGCACAGAGCACCACCGGAATGTCGTGCTGATTACCGTTGGCGTCATGAATATTGTCAAAATACCAGGCTTTGCGGTCTTCTTCCTTGAGGCCACGAAACTGCAACCGGACCAGCGGATGCATTTCGGTATCTTTGTTAATTGGGTCGCTATAACGTTGCAGCAGACCAGATTCATCCAATGCCTCTATGTACTCATTTAGATCTTTGTAATAGTTGTTGCTCGCCACGGTGGTACCTCCAGTTTTTTAATTTATCGACCGAAAATTCTGCAATTAAGATGAATTTGGTGTTCGCAACCAACCGAGTTGACGCTGTTACTACAGGTCGGCAGGCTGGCCATCATAACAGTGGTTTGAAAGGGCAGCTATGTTGTTGGCTGATGGCGATCAGCTGGCAAAAATGTCTCGATCATGCTTTAGCAGTAAAGTGTTTTCACCATCGGCTTGTGGGTATATTGGTCCAGTTGAAAGCTAGCAGGCCAGCAAATTTTTTGGCCAGTGGATTAGCGAGGCAGTGATTTTAATTAACCAGGGGTGGGTGGCTTTGAAGGCTCTAAAACAAATTTTGATGGTTTTTGCGGTGTTAATGGTGACCGGTTGCAGCAAGCAGCCAGCCATGGTTACTACCGGATTGAATAGTTGTGAGGCGTCGTTGGCCAATAGCATGCGGCTGAAACGGCAGCTTGGTGCTGGTTACCTGACCAGCAGACCAACCGCCCTGTTATCACCGACTAATGCGCGTCAGAGTGACCAGATGCAGGCGCTGCGAGCGGCAGCGGCACAGGACCAGAAGCGTAATTTACTGGCGACGGAGCTGAAGTTTCAGCAGGCCCATTGCGGATCTGAATAAGCGGCCAGGCCCAGTTACTGGATAAAAAAAGGCCGCCCACTAAACTAGCAGGCGGCCTTTTTGATCAGAGAAAAACAGTTCTATTTCATGAACTGTAGTTCTACTCGGCGGTTCTGCATGCGACCAGCAGAACTGCCGTTATCCGCAACTGGCATGGACTCACCATAGCCTTTTGAGGAAATACCGTCCGCGGAGAGGCCCTGACTGATCAAATAGCCTGCAACCGCAGCTGCCCGTTTTGCCGACAGGGCCTGGTTGTAGTCCGCTGGGCCCTGGCTATCGGTGTGACCGGCTACGACAACGGAGCCGCCAGCCATTTTGATTTTGCTCAGGCTTTTATCGAGGGCCATTTTTGCGGCGCTTGAAAGCTGGGCGCTATCAAAACCGAAATGCACACCATCCAACGAGGCGATCATGGCACAGCCTTTGGCGTTTACTTTCGCGCCGGCTATGGTGTTCGGGCATTGGTCTTTGCTGTCAGCAACACCATCACCGTCTTTATCCATAGCGCAACCTTTGGCATCCACCGGTGTGCCGCGTGGAGTGCCCTGGCAGGCGTCCAGGTAATCAGCAACGCCGTCATTATCCAGGTCAGTTGGGCAACCCTGGCGGTCGACTTTGATCCCGCTGGGGGTGTTCGGGCAGCTGTCTTTGCTGTCACTAACGCCGTCACCATCACTATCTTTATCGCCAAACAGCGCACAGATAGCGCCGCCAACCAGTGCACCGCCAGCGGCTGCAGCCAGTTCATCTTTACTATCCTGAGTAGCAGAAAGGCCCGCGGAAGCCACAGCACCGGCAATAGCGCAGTTGCGCCAATCGGAGGTGATACTGTGGGATGCGCAGCCACTAGTGACCAAAGTGATTAAACACAACGCAGCGATTTTGCTGCGAGAAAACAAATGAACCATGATTTTAATTCCCCATTATTAGGTGGTTTCCGCCCCCTGGCCGAAACGATTAGATGTTATTTCAGTTAACCGTCCAGCCCGTTGGCGCAGAGTATACGGCTGAATGGTGGCTAACTAGTGATTAAAAAGGTTAGTTTTTTTTAAGCTAAACCAGGGTCGTAACCCTGGCAAAATTAGCTAGTCAGTGGCTGGCGAGAAACCGGGTCGAGATAGGTGGCATTAAATCAGGTTGCTGAGGTGGGAAGTAGGTCAGGCCCCGTTGTTCGAACAGTGGTTCCATCTGCTCGTCATCGGCCATCTCCGTCAGCAGGTTGTTGACCCGCTCGAGCAGTTGGTGGTTGGATTTGAGTGCGGCAAAACCCAGGTTAATAGCAAACTCGTGCTGAAAACCGGAACGGCTAAATAGGCTGTCCGGGTGAGCCTGTTGCCAGTCCTCAAATCGGTGCAAAGCGATCCAGGCAGCATCAGATTGTTGTTTGGCTAGCGCTTTCAACAAGGCATCTCCGTTCGGCTTTATATGATCAATGCTGGCGCGTAGTTTGCCACCGCCATGGGCCATCAGAATCAAATCAGCGATGGTGTTTTCCTCGGCCAGTACACGGATATTCTCAAGGTCATCAAGACTATTTATGGGCGGATGTGGTTTGTCATTCGCCCAGACCAGGGTATAGCTGCGGGCATGGTAGGGCAGGCTCGGTGCTAATGGTTGCAGGCTCACCGAGCGGCGTTCTCCACTGGATAGCATCAATGAATAACGTTGTTCTCCAGGATCAGCAAAACTGTTTTTGGCCATTGGAAAACCACCGGCTAGCTCGCAAATTCCATCACTTAGCAGCGCATTGACCTGCAGGGTTGGGTTGCCTTCGTCACCCTCCTCGGTTTCAAACCAGTGAATGGTTAGCGGTGCGCCAAGCCCATCAGCTAGGGCAAGGGCAATCAGGTTGTCGAGTCCGCCCTGTTGGGTAGAGTAGGGTGGGTTTTGTTGTTCAAGACAGATCGACAGGGGTTTGCCCATTGACCAGGCCAGGTTACTGGAGCCGATCCAGATCAGAGTCAGTAGGGCGAGCCTCACGGGGTATTACCTTTCTGTTTGGCTTGCTGAATGGTCACCATATAGGCAAACAAGGCATCGATTTCGCCGCTGTTGAGAATGTCGCCGTGGGCGGGCATGTCTTCGTAGCCTTCGCTCACAGACTCGACGAAACGATCATATTCATCACTGGGAAATTTGCGTAAATCAAAAGTTGATGCACCGCTATTGCGCATTTCAGTGCCATGGCAGCGCTGGCAAAATTGTTGATAGAGCTGGATACCGGATTCGACTTGAGCACTGTCTAATGCGGGTGGGTTAAGCCCACCGGCTACCAGTGAATTACTGATCAGCAGCAGTAAAGTCGATGTTGAGACAAACTTGATGAATCCATTCATGTTTTAGGTCTGGTTTTAGGTCTGGTTTAAACCCAGCAATCGCAAATAGTAAATTGGGGTTTAGCTTGCAGTGACTGGCAATCTCATTCAGCAGCCCAGGGTTTGAACAGTTTGAACACCGTAATCGATGCACCCTTGGTTACCTGAGCAAATTTCGGATTGGGCAAAAACCAGGCCAGCAGGCCCCCAATACCGCTTTGTATGGCCACATACTGTTCACCATCGAGGGTGTAGGTGATTGGCGGCGCGATGATGCCGGATCCGGTTTGGTGCTGCCATAGCAGCTGGCCGTTATCCATGTCATAGGCTGCCAGTTCGCCGGTCTGCAGTCCGGTGAACACCAGATTACCAGCCGTTGCCAGGGTGCCGCCATTAGCCGGTGGATCGACTGGGGTCTGCCAGACTCGCTCTCCGGTTAATGGATCAACCGCCCGCAGATAACCCATGGGTACGCCGGGCTTGGGTTCGGGAAATGAAAATTCGGCTGAGGCGTAGGCAACACCCTTGCGCCAGGCCATCACCACCGGTTTGAACTGCATGCTGATTTCCATGCCGTTTAAATAGAGTAGTTTGGTTTTAGGGCTGAAAGCAGCTGGGGCCCAGTTCTTGCCACCGATATTCGACGGCCATACGGTGACCTCTTCGCCGGTTAAGTTTTTCCGAGTAGCGTCGGACAGAATGGGGCGACCGGTTTCCATGTCGATTCCATCGGCCCAGGTTAGCTTGTCCACATATTGACTGGCCCGCAGTAGTTCTCCGGTGGCTCGGTCGAGCACATAAACATAGCCGTTACGGTTAGCCTGAATGATGACTTTACGTGGCTCGCCGTCGATATCCAGGGTAGCGTGAATCAGCTCGTTGACCGAATCATAGTCATAGGTATCGTTGGGAACCACCTGATAGTGCCAGACCATTTCGCCGGTTTCCGGGCGCATGGCGACAATGCTATCGGTGTAGAGGTTATCGCCGGGACGCATGTTGGCGTTCCAGGGGCCAGGATTACCAATACCCCAGTAGACCAGGTTTAACTCCGGGTCATAAGATCCGGCCAACCAGGTAGCACCGCCACCGCGTAAATAGGTGTCGCCTTCCCAGGTTTCGCCACCGGGTTGATCCGGCGCGGCGGTGGTCCAGAACCGCCAGAGTTTTTCGCCGGTTTCCGGGTTCCAACCGTCGAGAAATCCCCGGGTTCCCATGTCGCCACCGGCGGTGCCGGTGATGAGCACGCCATTGGCCATTAATGGGGTGCCGGTCATGGTGTAGCCATCTTCCCAGTCGGAGGCAAGTTGCTTCCAGAGGGTTTCACCGGTGTCCATATCGATTGCCATGACGTGGTTATCAAGGGTTTGGCGGAACAGTTTGCCATCGGCCATGACCAGGCCGCGTGTGACGAATCCGCAGCAGACCATGCGCAACATTTTTTTGTTGTAACGAATTTTGTTGCGCCATAGTTTGCGACCGGTGCGAGCATCGAGTGCAAAGGTGGCTTCATGGGTGACGACAAACAGTTTGCCGTCATACAGCAGTGGCTGACCTTCCTGACCTCGCTCGGTCTCTAATGCGGTGGTCCAGGCAGGCACCAGATTGGCGACGTTTTGGCGATTAATCTGCTCGAGCGGGCTCCAGCGCTGGGCGCTGAGTCCCATGCCGTAGGTGGTGACAAGGTCGGTGGTTAAGTGATCCTGGCTAAGCTGTTCCTGGGTTGGTCCTGTTACCGTGCTTAGCCCCGTCGCCTTTGCCACCGCTTTTAAATCTCCCATTTCTTTCATCGCCCGTATCTGTTCTAGCGAAATAGCCGGCGAAAACGCAGGAGAATTGGCTGGTGCAGCAGGCCCGGCGATAGCGGTCATCATCGGTAATACGAATAGTGGCAACACCCATATCGGTAATAGTCGTAAAACGGCTGGTTTCCTACTCACGTTCTTCCCCTTTATGGTTCTGGTGAATGCTTTTTTGGCTTGACTAATAACTTACTGATGCCAGGCGGTTACTAACTGCTGTTGACGACGTTTAATGATCTCTTTCACCGGTCGCAGGCTAATTCCCCGCGCGCCGAGTTTCGGCAATTCGGCTTCCAGCATGGCAATAGTTTCGGCATAGGGATGGCCGATCGCAATGGCGGTCCCCTGACTGCGGGCTTTTTTGACTAATAACTCGAACTGAGCCCGTACCAGGGCGGCTTCCGGTTGGTTGTCCAGAAATACGTCTCGTAGGCTGCTAGGTAACTGGTTGTCGGTTGCGGTGTGTAGCGCAACTGTCTGCTCGGTAGTACGGCTGTCGATAAAAAATAGCGAGTTATGGCGACGCAGCTCGGACATCAACCAGCTCATGGGCTGGTAATGGCTGGTGAGTAGACTGCCCATGTGATTATTGACGCCGGACACATTAGGCAGTGAGGCCAGGTTGTGGTTCAGAGTATGGCGAAAGCTGGTTTCATCCATCGCCAGGGTGAGGGCACCCGGTCCAAGTTTTTTGCCAGTGGTGGATTCCATCGGCTGGTGCAACATCACCTCTTTATGTTGCTGAATGGCCAGCTCCGCCAACTCCACCGCATAGGGAGTGTGGGGTAAAAATGCACAGGCTATCGGCCCTGGAAGCAGTACTACCCGCCGATCACTCTGCTGATAACCGAGGTCATCAATGATGATGCCGATCCAGGGCTGCTGGCCATCAACATCAGCAACATCAGTTGCAGGTATCTGTAAGGAAACTTCTGCGGCCACCGGGTTGGCTATTTGGTGCAGTGGCTCAACGGCCAGAGTTCTGGAAACGCTGCCGTGATCAGCTGTTGAGCCCGTAACCGCCATCGACAGCAGCAGTAATCCAGTCAGCAATTTTTTTAACACACGCATGTTGATAGAGGGTTTCAGCGTTGCTTAATGACCGCTTCTTTTACTGAGGATGGTGACCGCTTTAAGCAGGTTGAGCGCCTCGTAAAGTGCAAAATCCCGGGTCGCCAGATCGCTGGTGCTGCTTTTTTCCTCGGTATCTTTTTCATTTTCAAGGTGACCGCTGAGGTTGCGTTCGGTGATGGCTTCAAATTCCGGTTTTACCTGGGTGACCCGAATATTCTTTAGTTTGATATCCGGGATAATGCCGCGGGCCTGAATAGAGTGGCCGTTTGGGGTGTAATAGCGAGCGGTAGTTAGCTTCAGCGCAGCTTCGTTTTTCATCGGTAAAACGGTTTGTACAGAACCTTTGCCAAAGGTTTTGCTGCCCATGATCACGGCGCGACCATGATCCTGCAGCGCGCCAGCAACAATTTCTGAGGCCGAGGCTGAACCACCGTTGACCAGCACCACGATAGGCGCGCCATTGATAATGTCGGTGGGCGATGCGTTGAACTTCTGTTGAGAATCTTTGCTGCGACCCTCGGTATAAACGATTAATCCTTTTTTTATAAAGGCGTCGGATACCGACACAGCGGCGGTGAGCACGCCACCGGGATTGTTGCGCAGGTCTAACACTAGTCCTTTAAGCGGGCCGTCATTTTCTTTCTTGAGTTTATCGATTTCATCACGCATTTTTTTGCCGGTGTTGATCTGGAATTGGGCGATTCTCAGGTAGGCGTAGCCTGGATCGAGCGAGCGTGCCCGTACCGCAGTGACCTTGATGACAGCCCGTTTGATGGTGATTTTAAGCGGTTTTTGGGCGCCTTCTCTGACGATGGTGAGCAGAATATCGGTACCGACTTTGCCACGCATGATTTTCACCGCATCACCCAGGGACATGCCTTTTACCGGCGTGTCATTGAGGCGGATGATCAGATCGCCGGCTTCGATACCTGCGGCAGCGGCAGGGGTGTCGTCGATCGGCGAGATGACTTTGACGAAACCATCT
>JAESTY010000357.1 GCA_016763355.1 Immundisolibacteraceae bacterium | reverse complement strand
GTAGTAGTTGTAGAGATTGGCCCCTTCTGGATCAGCGATTGCGGCGACCAGGTTAGGGTTTTTCTGCTTGAGCGCATCAACAACGCCGGCCAATGTGCCGCCGGTTCCCGCTGCACAGATGAAACCATCAATTTGGCCATCGGTTTGTGCCCAAATCTCAGGTCCGGTGGTTTGTATGTGGACTTCTCGGTTGGCGGTGTTATCGAACTGGTTGGCCCAGAAAGCCCCTGTGTCGAGGCTCTGGTTAAGTTCTTCAGCGAGGCGTTGAGAGTAGTGAATATAGTTGTCCGGATTTTTGTAAGGAACTGCCGGAACCAGTCTTAAATCTGCGCCGTTGAGGCGGAGTGCATCGCGTTTTTCCTGACTCTGGGTATCGGGCATGACAATCACGGTTTTGTAACCGAGCACGTTGGCGACTAGTGCCAGGCCGATGCCGGTGTTGCCTGCGGTGCCTTCTACGATGGTGCCGCCGGGGGGCAGATGACCTTTGGCTTCTGCGTCGCGGACGATACCGAGGGCGGTGCGGTCCTTGATAGAACCACCCGGATTTAAAAACTCAGCCTTGCCGTAGATGTTACAGCCGGTGAGTTCGGAGGCCTGCTGAAGTTTAACTAGCGGGGTATTGCCGATCAGATCGATAAATCCAGACTTCAGGTCCATTCAGGTCGCTCCGAATGTGGAATCAAATAAGGTTTTCATGTGAACTAATTCGGGCCCATGAGAAGCCCGAATTAGTCAAGATGCTGTTGTCCTGCTGATTACAGAATCGCAATCAGTTCGACGTCAAAAATCAACGCTGCGAAAGGTTTAATCGAGCCACCAGCACCGCGTTCGCCATAGGCGAGGCCGTGAGGCAGGTAGAGGCGCCATTTAGAGCCGACTTCCATCATCTGCAGGGCTTCGGTCCAACCAGCGATTACGCCGTTAACTGGGAATTCGGCAGGTTCGCCGCGATCGTAAGAGCTATCGAAAACAGTACCGTCGATCAGGGTGCCGTGATAGTGGGTACGAACCGTAGAAGTGGCAGTTGGTTTGTCGCCGGAACCGGCGGTGATAATTTCATACTGCATACCGGATTCGGTGATGGTGATGCCGTCCTTTTTGGCGTTTTCGGCCAGAAAGGCTTCACCTTCGGTGGCTTTTTCAGACTCGCCGTCTTTCATCTTTCCCTGCATCACTTTGAAAGCAGCGTTGATCAGATCCGGATTAACTTCCGGTGGTTTGCCGTCGAGGGCGTCGGTGACGCCGGCGATAACGGCTTCTTTATCGAGCCCGTCAAAGGGATTACTGTGAAGCTGTTCGCCCATCTGGCGTCCTACGCCATAGCTGGCGTGCTGCTCGGTGGTGGTGTATTTATCTGACATGTTTCTCGCTCGGGTGGGACTTGAAGGAACGTGCTAAAAACGGCACGCAAAAAAGTTGCAAATTATATCCTGCGCAGTGGTTCTTTGTTCGCTATGAGGTTTTTTTGAATAAAAGCCGAGAATTGGCTTTATCAGGCTAGCTTACTGGACGGGGCGTCAACCGCAGATGCGGTCGAGCGAGGGTTAATTGCGATAAAAAATTGCTGCCCCGTGGTTATCACGGGGCAGCAAGTGGTGCTTTATAACAGTTCTTCGTATGGCGCCAGATCGATACCAAGTTTTTCGTACATCGGCCGGATATTGGCTTTTTGAAAAGCAGGGGTGCCCTTAATATTGCCGCGTATTACGTCATCGACGTTGATGGCATCGCCACCGCGGTCGCCGCAGACACCATCGATACTTGCCTGCATCGGGCCTTTAGCCATGTTGCGAAAAGCCATCGGTATTTCACCAACGATTTGGTCAAACAGATCTTTTGCGTCGTCGTCCCAATCCATAATTTCTCTCCCAGATGATAATGGTTGTGCAGGAACCTCCCAATTCCTACTCCTCATGTCCGCCGTTTTTTAGCAGCGGTGAGCGCAAGGTAACAAACCTTTTCGCTGAGGAATAGTCTCTGCCGATTGATCTTGCTGATCGCTTCAGCATAGGCCGGTCGTTTTTACGCCGTGCTTATCATTACAGCGTTGAGAATATGGACGTTGACAGGAACCTTTAGCAGGTCATCGACATCGTCGAATATGCCGCTCTGTTCGAGTTTGGCGACATAGTCGAGTTGGGCCTGGGCACTTGGCCAGTACTCGACTTCCATGATTCTTTCCGGATCATCCTGGTCTCGATAAAGGGTGATGCTGGTGCAGCCCATCGACAGCGCTAGGGGCTGCAGATCCTCCATCATGGTGACTACCTGTTCGACCCGATCTGGTCGAGAATCGAAACTGACCACTGCCGTAATACCCATTGGTTCGCCCCTCAAGTTTTGAAATTTATTTTCACTGATTACCAGATCACTATTGTTTGTCCATACAGTCGGTTTTACCTACCAGGACAGTACAATAGGTCTCGGTTTTCACGACCTGACACTGATTCAATAACCGCTCTAACCTTACCCCGAACTTGGTATTAACCAGGAATTATTTCTGCATGAAACGCGCCCAGGCCATTCTTAAATCGACCTTTGGGTTCGATCAGTTTCGCCACTCACAACAGGCAGTGATCGAGCAGCTATTAGCGGGCAACGACGCCTTCGTATTGATGCCCACTGGTGGCGGCAAGTCGCTTTGTTACCAGATTCCGGCGCTGGTGCTCGATGGGGTTGCGATTGTGGTCTCTCCGCTAATCGCGTTGATGCAGGATCAGGTTGATGCGTTACGTCAGCTGGATATCGAAGCGGCTTTTTTAAACTCAAGTTTAAGCTCTAGTGAGGCCCAGGCTGTCGAACAGCAATTGCTGGGGGGCGAGCTGCAGCTACTTTATGTCGCTCCTGAACGCCTATTGAGCCCGCGCATGCTGGCGTTGCTTGATCGCTGCGAGCTGTCTCTGTTTGCCATCGATGAGGCCCACTGTGTCTCCCAATGGGGCCACGATTTTCGGGTTGAATACCAACAGCTGAAGATTCTTCACGAACGTTTTCCCCATACGCCGCGGATTGCGCTCACAGCTACTGCTGATCAGCGCACCCGGGATGAAATTGTTAGCCAGCTACAGCTAGAGTCGGCGCGCGTTTTTATTAACAGTTTTGACCGGCCAAACATTCGTTACTCCATTTCAGAAGGCAACAATCCCCGGCAACGCATGTGGCGGTTTCTGCAGGCCAATCACCCGGCTGATGCGGGTATTGTTTACTGCCTGTCGCGCAAGAAGGTTGAAGCCACCGCTGAATGGTTAAGTGACCAGGGCCGGGTGGCCTTGCCATATCATGCAGGTTTACCGGCCGCCATGCGCCAACTTCATCAGCAGCGTTTTCTGCGCGAAGACGGGGTGATTATTGTCGCCACCATCGCTTTTGGCATGGGTATCGATAAACCAGATGTGCGTTTTGTGGCGCATTTAAGTTTGCCTAAAAGTGTCGAAGCCTACTATCAGGAAACCGGGCGTGGTGGTCGAGACGGTGAGCCTGCCAGCGCCTGGATGGCTTACGGACTACAGGATGTGATTACCCTGCGTCAGTTCATGCAGGACTCTAATGCCGACGAGGCCCATAAGCGGGTAGAGCATCACAAGCTCGAATCCATGCTTGGCCTCTGTGAGCTAATTACCTGTCGCCGTTTTGCATTGCTGCATTATTTTGAGGAGCAGAGTAGCGAGCGTTGCGGTAACTGCGATAACTGCTTAAACCCGCCGGAAAAATGGGACGGCACCGTTGCCGCGCAGAAAGCCCTTTCCTGTGTTTATCGATCTGGCCAGCGTTTTGGGGTCAATTACATTATCGATGTGTTGGTCGGTAAGGATGATGACCGTATTAAACGCAATGGTCATGAGCAGATCAGCACTTTTGGTGTGGGTAGTGAATTCAGTGGCGTGGAATGGCGATCGATATTTCGTCAGCTAATAGCGCTGGGTTATCTCGATATCGATGCGGAGGCCTTTGGTGCCCTCAAGCTGACCGACAAGTGTCGGGCGCTATTAAAGGGTGAGCTGCAGCTAAATTTACGTAAATACCAAAAAGAGCAGAAAGTTGCCGGTGGTAGCAAACAGAAGAGCCCGGTCCGGCCTCAGGATCAACCGCTTTGGGACGCCCTGCGCGAGTTGCGAATGGAACTGGCCACCGAATTTGGTGTACCCCCCTATGTGATTTTTCATGACTCGACCCTGCGTGAAATGATTAAGACTCGACCGAACAGTGGTCAGCAGATGGGGCTGATTTCCGGGGTTGGTCAGCAAAAACTTGACCGCTATGGTGCGCGCTTTCTGGCGGAAATTGCCAATCATTATCTGCCCGACATGCTCGTCAATAATCTCACTGCTACGGTCAATGAAACCCTGGTGTTATTTGAACAGGGAGTAACGATTGAGCAGATTGCTCAGCAACGTGAACTGACCGAAAACTCTATTTACAGTCACCTGGCCGACGCCATTGAGGTCGGACTGCTGGATGGTCGAGAAGTCACCGCGCTGGACGCAGCAGAGTTTAATCAGGTGGTACTGATGATCGAATCGCTGGTCGATGAGGATAAGGGCCGATTAAAACCGGTGTTCGATGCCCTCGATGAGCAGCACAGTTATGGCATTTTGCGCTGTGTGCAGGCGTCTATGTAGGCAACTATAGAGGCGGCTTTGGGGCTGTTAACCAAACACCTTCTCTAGATGGTCATCGGGCAGAGGAGTCGTCACCAATGAGGTGATCACGGTAATCAATACCGCGCCAATCATTGCCAGCGCAGTACAGCTATAGGGGTTGGGAACCTGGCCAGTTAACCACTGGCCGGCATTGGCAACTGGTCCGTTGATGGTGAGCAGTAGATCGCTAATCAGGCCACTGCGCAGCAGCGCGAACAGGCTTGCGCCACCCAGAAAACCAACCAGTGCCCCGGCACGGGTCACGCCTTGCCAGAGCGCGCCGAGGATCAATGGCCCGGTGAGTCCGGCCATCATGCCGCCCAGGCCCAGCCAAATCAGCAGGGTCACATTCATATCCATGAAGATCCACGCCAGGCCGGCGGCAACTGCGAGCACTACCAGGGTGCCCCAGCGGCTAATAGTCAGCACCTGCTTATCCAGTAACTCTGCTGATGGCTGTTTTTTC
>JAESTY010000356.1 GCA_016763355.1 Immundisolibacteraceae bacterium | reverse complement strand
TTACCCCGTAATCCAGGCTGATCGCATCAAAAATAGTTGCCCGAATACAGTTGGGGTACTGGGTGCCGCAAACCACAAGTTGGTCTACCTGTAATCGTCGCAGCATAAAATCTAACTCGGTCTGCATGAAGGCACTAAAGCGTGGTTTGACCAGACGGTAGTCGGTTTCAATTGGACTCAGTTGTTCGACTATTTCACAGCCTTTGGTGCCTGGCACCGCGAAAGGCTCTCCAGCCTCAAATCCGTTACGTCGAAAAGAGTCCACGTCGCTGCCGTCGGCGCGATGTTCGCGAACCACATGAAACACCGGCAGTTGCTGCTGTCTGAATTGGTTTAAAACTTTGGTAATATTGGGCAGGGTTGCTAATGCACCGGCCACTTCCATAGGTGCTCCGGGCAGCACAAAGTCGTTCTGCATGTCGATGATTAACAAAACGCTGTTGTTGGTCTGGGCGCTAGCAATATTAGATGGATTAGTCATCAATCGGGTTGTCCAGGATTTAATGGGTTAAGCGCTAGACGTTAATCAAACGGACGTTTATGCTGTAATCCTAACTTATCGGTCGGCCATTGTTGGCGAATAAAAGTTAGAGCGAGGATCGCGAGTCGTTTTCTTCTGGTTCTCTTCTGGAGAGGAGTCATCATGAACGCACCTAACCCGGGTATCTGGGCCAAAAAATTTCCTGAATTGGGTACCGATCCGGTACCGGTAGCACCTTATCTTTCTAGCGAATATTTTGAGTTAGAACGGGACAAGGTTTTTAAAAAGTGCTGGCTCAAAGTGGCTCGGGTCGAGGAAATTGCCAACAGCCGCGATTATAAAGTGGTGCCGTTTGAATTTGCCGAAGCGGAGGTGATCGTTATCCGTGGTGAGGATGATCAGATTCGCGGTTTCTATAACACCTGCTCTCATCGTGGTAACAAGGTGGTTTGGCAGACCGGTACCGGCCACGCCAAGGGCGGCGGATTGCAATGTCGGTTCCATGGCTGGGTTTATGGCACCAAAGGCGAAGTGCGTTCGGTACCGGAAGAAGGTGCGTTTTTTAACCTGGACAAAGCCAACTGTGGCCTGACCCCGGTTGCCACCGATGTCTGGGAAGGCTTTGTATTTATTAATTTCGATCCTGAGCCTGCCCAATCGTTAACCGAGTTTCTCGGTGCCATGGGTGAGCGGCTAGCAGGTTTTCCGTATGGCACTTTTTCAGAAGCCCATACCTATCGCACGGTGCTCAATTGCAACTGGAAAATCGCCCAGGATGCCTTTTCTGAGGCGTATCACGTCAATACCATCCATGCTGGTACCTTCCCCGATGGCTTTAGTACGGAGTTATTGGATGTGCAGCTACTGGGGCCACATCACTCCTGCGGGGTTTGCAAGCTCGAAGGCGGTAATCCGCCACCGGTAGCGTCACTGTCCCACCGCTTCTCGACCGCCTCTATTGCCAAGAAGGATCTGGATAACGAATCGATGTTGCCGCCGGATGTGGGTAATGACCCCCGCCATGCCTTTGAGCTGGCGGTGCTGTTTCCTAATTACCTGGTGCATATCCTTGATGGCATGTATTTCACCCATCAGTTCACGCCGATTGATGTCAATCACACCTTGTGGGAGGGGGTGCAGTACTTTGCACCGCCAAAAAATGCCGGAGAGCGGTTTAGTCATGAATATGGTCAGGTGCTGCAACGCAACGCATGGCTAGAAGACACCGCCACCATGGAAGATACCCATCAGGCACTCAAATCTGGGGCTAAATCGCAGATGCATTTGCAAGATGGCGAGATTCTGATTCGCCATTTACTGCACGCGGTTGATCAGCTGGTTAATGCTGAGTAGATGGTCAAAAAAATAAAAACCAGAAGAAAATAGAAGACCAGAACAAAGTAGAAGACCAGAACAAAGTAGAAAACCAGGAAAAAGTAGAAACCCAGGAAAAAGTAGAAAACCAGGAAAGCAAAAAAATCAGGTAGAAAAACTAGACTGGATAACCGAGGGAGAGAGGTATGACTGATCGAGTGAATCAGTATCTGGCTGAGTTAAGTCCGTATGTTGAGCTTTGGGCGTTGTCGACTCAATCCGAGAGAGAGCTGCAACGCAGGGGTAGTAATGGGCCGCAGATGCAGGCTTTCTATGATGCGATTACGCCGCGGATGGAGGGCATCATCGATGCGCTCAATGACCTGTCATTGGGTGATCTACCCGATAACGCCCGTACTCTGATGAACCTGACCCTGTCGCTGGCTGAAATTGCTCCCCATGTGGAGTTTTATCAGGGTGCGCCGGGTGTGCCCTTTGCGTTTGCGGAAGAGCGCTTTATCGCTGAGCGGGCCGACTGGACACAGCTTTAAAATCTAACCGGTTAGTCATTTGGGTGAGTCAGGAGGAGAAGCTTGTGAGGACGCTGGAACAGAAGGTTCAGCAGCTGCTGGATATCGAAGAAGTTAAAAACCTGATTGCTACCTATGCCCGCGGCGCAGATCGCCAAAATGATCCCGAGATCATGGCGCCGCTGTTTAGCGATGATGCGGTCTGGGAGTGTGAGGGTTTTGGCCGTTACGAGGGTCGTGAGGCGATTGCGACTGGCCTCAGTGAAACCGGTCAGAACGACATCACCTGGACCCTGCATTACATGATTTCGCCCACTGTACTGATCAATGACGATGGCCTTACCGGCAGCGGTCATTACTACCTGTGGGAATTGGCCAACATGCGTGGTGAGAGCGGCAATATCGAAGCTTGTTGGGCGGGTGGCACTTATGACGTGGAACTGGTTAAGCGCGATGATCGCTGGTTTTTTCACCATATGCGACTCAACCTTAAATTAATCGCACCCTACGATAAAGGCTGGAAAGACGGCCCAATACAATCGTTCTGATCAACCTGGGAGAGGATAAGAAATGAGTGATATTAAATTTGGTATCTACTGCGAAATGCAGACTGCACCAGAGAAGTCTCACGCCGAGTTAACCTGGGAGGTGTTTCGGCTTATTGAGCAGGCCGACCAGTTGGGTTATGACGTTTATTCGGTGATCGAACATCATGGTTTTCAGACCTTTGGCATTTCAGCTAATCCACTGGCCATGTTCAGTGCGGCAGCGCAAAAAACCAAAAACATTCGTTTTCGCACCATGTGCAATACCTTGCCATTGCACAACCCGGTGGTGCTCGCCGGTGAAATAGCTGAGGCGGATATTCTCACTGGTGGCCGGCTTGATATTGGCGTGGGTCGAGGTCATGCCTGGCTCTATCCGAAACTGGGTATTCCGATGGCCGAGAGCCGTGGTCGTTTTAACGATGGTCTAGAGATACTGCCGCTGGCCTGGACCAGGGATAAATTTTCTTACAAAGGAGAATTCTACGACCTGGAAGACGTCAGCGTGGTGCCAAAACCGCTGCAACAACCGCATCCGCCCATATTCATGACCGGTACCAGTGGTCAGGGCTTTAAATTAGCCGCTGAAAAAGGCTGGAATATTTGTTGTGGTGGTCCAGCGCCTTTAGAGGTTTTTCAACCTGCCATAGACATCTATCGGGAAGCTTGCAAGGAGTTCGGTACCGATCCTTACGTGGCTTACGTGCGCGGTGCTTTTCTGGCCGAAGATGAAGCCACCGCCCACAAAGAGGCAAAGGAGGCAATTTTGAACTTTTACGAGTTCAACGTGCGGCCTCACGATTCCCTGGTGGATGGGTCCCGCACTGAGGAAATGGTCGACGCCGGCTATGGCTTTTACGCCGGTGACCTGTTTCAGCAGATGCGTAAATTTAGTTATGACGAGCTGATCGATATGGGTCTGGTATATGTCGGCACGCCGGCGCAGGTCACCAAACAGTTGGAGAGCCTTCACGACCAGATTCAGTTTGATGAATTTGATCTGGTCAGCCATTACGGTGATATCAACATGCACCAGGCGTATCGAAATCAGGAGCTGTTTGCCAAGCAGGTAATGCCGGCATTTCGGTAACTATCTAGCTTCTAGTAAAAATTTTTTTTAAATTCTTTTAATTCGGCTGGCGTCGTTAACGGCGTCAGCCTTTAATTTGCCCGCGAGTATGAATCAACAACATTTAGAGTCAGCTTTGGAAACTTATGCGGTGCCGGATGTAGGTGCCTGGGAACTGGAAATGCTGCACTGGATGGACCCGACCTCAGAATATATGGCCGAAGTCTATCCAGAGACCATGCCGGAGGGTATGCGCAGAGGCAGCGCCCATTATGGGGTGTTGCTTGACTCCCTGGATATGGCTTTCGTCAACAGTTTTTTGTATGTGCGCGCTCGCGGTGTGGGTGCACCGGCATCGGCGGTTAAATCACCACCCCGTTGGATATTTAAAATTCTGGCGGCGCTGCATCCGGAGATTCGTCGCCGGGTGGCTCGTGCTGATAAGGTATTTACAGAGAAAATATGGCAGGTCGAAGCTCGCCGATGGCGTGAAATCGACAAGCCAGCCACACTTGAAACCGGTAGTCGGCTGCAGGCGGTCGAACCCCTGGAGCTTGATTCAGCGGCGCTGATTTCCCATCTGCAGGCCTGCGATGTTTTTGTCCGCGAGACCATTATCCGCCATCATCAACTGGTGTTTTGTGTGGTTATTCCGTTGATGGACTTCGTTGGTCACGTTCAGGATTGGACTGGCGCTAGTCAGGGTGAAATTTTTCCAATTTTTCAGGGGGCTTCCCCACAATCCAGTGATGCAGTTGAAGAGCTCGGGGCGATTCGTGTCGCAGCTGATGA
>JAESTY010000355.1 GCA_016763355.1 Immundisolibacteraceae bacterium | reverse complement strand
TTAATACCAAAGTTATTGTCTAATCTAATTTCTGTATATTTGAAATAAGTTTTTGTGTCTTGACTCCAAGAAATATCAAAGTTCTTGGAAAAAATACAAGTACCAAATACTAAATCATCAGGCTTTGTTTGATATCCTGTAATTGTCTTTGAAATTTGAGAATAAGAAGAAAATAGTCCTTTTGCATTTTCTGTTTGAACTTCAAATAAATAGTCCCCAGCATCTTTAATGACAAAAGAAGTAGATACACTTTGAAAAGATCCAAGTGATATATACTCACCACCTGTTTTTTTATAACGAACTCGATACCCTTTTGTATAATATGAATCAGCAATATCCCAAGTAAGGCTTACCCAACTTTGAGGAACATTCCCTAAATTTTTAATAGTCTCTACAGCAACTAGATTACTTGGTGCTGTAACATCATTTGCTTTAGGTAGATTTGTTGTTTTGTTTTGAGAGTATGCAGCTGTAGTTATCGAATCGTATACCGTTGCATTGTTCTCGGCTAAAACTAGATTTGCAACTAATTCACCACCATCTAAAGTAGATAAACTAAAGCCAATTATTTCAAAGATTTTATTAACCCATCCATACTTTTTAAATGAAAAGTAAATCCCATCAATAGCATGGACTTGTAAAGCTTTGAGTGATACAGAAAAAGAAACAATTACTTCATTTCTATTGCGCTTAAGCATCATGCTTGCCACACGTTGACATTGCTCGGTTCTATTACATAAATCAAAATCTAAATTTAAGCCAAGTTCACCACCATCTTTTGGAATCAATGCAGCATCTTTAATTGTTGGATATGATGATGGCTGCCCCGAAACAGGATCAATATATATACCTCTAATAGTATTAATTAATTCTGTTTTATCTTTGTGATTATGTCTTTTTACGTTAGATCTTAAGTCGTTTTCATCCAAATGTAATACAGGGGATCTATACGATCCTACATAAAACTTTTGCTTTCCTCCAATTGGAAACAAATCACCAAAACAAGTATTTACAATACTTTGTAAAACTTGATCATGGTCTTGACCAGAAGAAACTTTTCCATGTAGTTCATAACGAGGGAAACCATTAACCATTTGATCACTAATATTTGCAGCACTGATAAAAGATTGTATATCAATATCGTCATCTGTATATCCCATCCCTACATTTGAATCTTTCAAATAATCAAGCATACATAAGGCTACATTTGCCGACCTTGTTGTACTTGAATTTCTAGGGTCAAAGACTTCTTTTCCATCAACTCGAAAAGACAAATCTAAATTTGTGCTTTGAAAAACTTCTGGATCATATTGTAATTTTAAAACGATATAAGGAAGATTTGTTAACTTATGGTTTACTGTCCATTTATCTGGTATTTCTTCTATTAATTTTGTGTCTGCAATTCCTGTTGCAGCAAAGTTTGCTCGAAAGAAAAACTTATCTGTATACTTGTTTGGTTGTGAATCCTCATCTAAAACAGTAAGCCAGCCGTCTCGATCACTAAATACAGAAAAACCTTCTCCACCTATATACAGTTTGTGTTGTCCTGTCTCTAAGCTTTGCGCCCATTGTATAGAATGGTTACATGGAATAATTACAGAATATCTATAATTTTTATTATCTGTAGGAATATGATCAAAGATCACATTTCCACCTGTTTTGACATTTAAGCCATAAATACTTTCATGCTCTTTTGCTGGAACCTGTACAACTTGTGTACTAGCTTGAATTTTTGAAGAAGCATTCATTGAATCTTGAAATGCTTTTTGCTCTTTTTTAGCTTGCTTCCTCATGATAATTGCCGAAGTGATACCTAAACCAACCTGAACAATCATCATAGTTGATATAGCACCAGCTGAAGCGGTTCCAGCTGCTATTGCTGCTACTGCCATTTTAAATACCCTTCTTTATTCTAAAAGCTTTTGAAAAGCTATAATCAAAAACAACACCGTATCCAGTTTTACAAACAGACATAGCTTTTTCACCATCCCAAATTGCAAATACATTTTCTTTTTTTACTTTTAAAATAAGTAAATCAAAAGGCTGTAAATAGTTTTTTTGAACCTCAGTCCATTTATTTTCTAAACAATAGTTTTGAACTAATTTATCTAAAGTTTTTGCTTTATATCTTTTAAATAATTTAGCAATAGACTTTCTTGAACCATCATATTTTAAAGGTAATTGTATAGATATTTCATGAAATGATTCCAACACTTTTATTGAAAATACCAGGCAATCAAATTGACCATATTTAAATCTTTTTCCAATGAAGCTATTCATAGAATTTTGAGCTTTTACAATATTCATTATTCGCCCCAAACTAAAGTAACTTGATTCGCTAGCTCATTTACATATTCAAGGCCAATATCTGTTGGATCTACTTCTTTTTGATCCTCATCTGTCATCATTCGCCTTTTGTTTTTTGTAAAGATTTTATGTTTAGGCTCAGCAATGATTTTTATTTCTGAAAACTCACCGCCATCATCTTGTTCAATTTTATCCATGTACCCAGCGAACCAATCAATATGGCCAATGATAGTTTCAAAATCACTACTAGCAAATCCTATTTGAATCGTCGCTTTTCTATTTCGATTATTATCTGTTGGAATCGATGAGTTATAAGCTGAATCTAAACCAGATAAAGTTATTTCTAGCTGCTTGGCTTGCAAAGAAGTAGTTTCTTGATAAGAAGAAATACTTCCTAGTGCGTGAGTTGCTTTCCAAGTTTTAGAGTCGTAATCTAAATCATAGTTACCTGTCCACCAATATTCAGTACCTGATTCAAAATCAAGAGTAGCCAAAGCAAAAACTCCATAATTTGGTGAAACAACTAAATCCTTTATATCTTGTATTACATCTCTCATATGGTTTGCTCCAAATACACAAGACTAATTTCATATTCTTTTAACTCATTTGATGAAAATCCAATATTAGGAACAGATAAACTAAAAATACCTTTTGGATTTTGCGTTGTTACAATCCCACCAATACCAATAGTTTGATCACGTAAAGAACTTTCAAATTTAATTGTGGCATTACCTGAAGCATCTGCATTTACTGTTTCAGCTATAATTTTTAATTCATAATTTGAGAATGAAATAAAATCGCCTTCAATTAATGCATCTTGTTGTAATGGAGTGAAACCAGAGCAAACAATTTCATTATTGCTAGCTTTGGATACTATTGTTAAATTAGACCCATTGTGTGAACCTAAATTTCCGTCAGGATCACCCAAGTAAACGGTTCCTAGCATTCCCTTCATACGAACTAGAAAACCTATTAGTTTTCTAGCTTCTAATTGTGAAAACCTTTTATATTCAAAAGTATATTCAATTACTTGTCCAGAATAGCTTTGTACTTGGCTTGCTCGTGTAAAAGGGCTTGTACTTCTTGCTTGTACTTGTATTAATTTAAAGGAATGATCTTTAATAGATACATTAGGGTGATTAAGGGGATAGTCAAAACTCATGCTAAAGAAATTTCCCTTCGATCAAAAGCATCTACAACGCCTTCAATGATCTTACTTTTTAATATAGGGAGTGCTTTGAAAAGTTCTTGCTTTACAGCTGCACTAACATTGTCATTAAAAATATTTGTCATCTTAATAATTACAGAAGATCCAGAACCACCGCTTCCGTTTAATATACTTCTAGTTTCATTTGCTGTTTTGATATATGCACCAGTATTTCCAAAATCAACAATTTCTGGCCCATTCTCCCCAACCATAGATAAACCTTCAGGTCTACCCCCTTTTGCAAAGCCCGGTATTTTTATCATACCCATTAAAGAACTCATACCTGTTTTAAGCATTGTAGAAAGAACCATGTTTTTAATTGATTTACCAATGTTTTTAAAAGTCAATTCACCACGCATTGCCATGTCTGCAAATGTGTCTGCCATTTGGTCTTTCCATTCAGAAGTTGTTGCTTTTAATTGAGAAAATACATTTGTTGTTTTTTTACCAAATCCAAATACTTTTGTTTTTACCTCTTCAAGTGCTTCAGCTGTTTTTCCAAGTTCTTTATTTCCGCTCTTTACCTCTTTTGGGTTTATAGCTTCTGCTATTTTATTTTTTATTTCATCTGCTTTTGTTTTCAGATTTTTCATTAACTCTTGAGTATCCGTTAATTCTTTATTGTCACTTTTTTTAGGAACTTTTTTACCAAAAGTAACTTCATCAAAGAAATTGTCTGTATCACTATCAATAGCTTTAATTTTAGCCTTATATTCTTCATAGTTTTTTATTTGATCATCGTAAGACTTTACTAATTCTTCTTTATTCTTATCTACTGTTTTTCTAAACTCTAAAGCCCATTTTCTTATTGGTGCAGCTAAACTATCTCCTGTTTCACCCCCAAACCTCATCAAACCCCTTGAAATTTCTATAGCCGTTTTTAAAAATAATTCTGACGCAGAAGTTAAAGCAGACCCTAATGTAAATGTTATTGACTTTCCAACAGATTTAGCACCAAATTTTATAGACTCCCAAACTTTTTCCAAACCATTCATTAACCAAACAGCTGATAGACTAACATCTTCGAAATTATCATTTAAATAGGTCCCAAATTTCCAAGATGCTGCAAAAGTAGCCAAACCTAATAATCCTGATTTAAGACCAAAAGTAGCGACTTCTGT
>JAESTY010000354.1 GCA_016763355.1 Immundisolibacteraceae bacterium | reverse complement strand
TATTTCGGCGCTCTGAGCCGCCTGGAAAAAGATGGCGAGAGGACCGGAATAAGAGACCAGCACTGCCACAAATCCAGCTGTGATGAGTCCCCTGCTCTAACCAACTGAGCTACAGGCCCTATAAATAATAAGGGTAGTGGATTTTACCATTGGCCCGGTGGCGAACCACCGGGCCAGGGGGGTTAATCGAGGAAGCTGCGAACCTTTTCTGAACGGCTTGGGTGGCGCAGTTTGCGTAGCGCTTTCGCTTCTATCTGGCGAATACGTTCGCGGGTAACTTCGAACTGTTTACCGACTTCTTCGAGCGTGTGGTCGGTGTTCATGTCGATGCCGAAACGCATGCGCAGAACTTTGGCTTCGCGGGGGGTGAGCCCGGCGAGAATATCCTGAGTGCTTTTGCGCAGGCCTTCGAAGGTGGTGTCATCAACCGGCGATACGGCGTTGTTGTCCTGGATGAAATCACCAAGGCTGGAATCTTCATCGTCACCGATGGGGGTTTCCATGGAAATAGGCTCTTTGGCGATACGCATAACTTTGCGGATCTTGTCTTCGGGCATTTCCATCTTTTCAGCAAGCTCTTCCGGGGTTGGTTCGCGGCCAATTTTCTGGAACAGCAGACGCGAAACTCGGTTGAGCTTGTTGATGGTTTCAATCATGTGCACCGGTATGCGGATGGTGCGTGCCTGGTCGGCGATGGAGCGGGTGATAGCCTGACGAATCCACCAGGTGGCGTAGGTTGAGAATTTAAACCCGCGTCGATATTCGAATTTATCAACCGCTTTCATCAGGCCGATGTTGCCTTCCTGAATCAGATCAAGGAACTGCAGGCCACGGCTGGTGTATTTTTTGGCGATAGAGATAACCAGTCGCAGGTTGGCTTCGACCATTTCTTTCTTGGCCCGATTAGCTTTAGCTTTACCAATCGACACGTGCCGGTTGATCTCTTTGAGGTCTTTGATTGGCATGCCGAGGTCGGCTTCGATGGCAATCATGCGGCGCTGAGCCCGCTGGATCTCTTCGACTTCGAGTTTAAGTTTTTCGCAATAAGGCTGGCGTCGGCGAGCTTCCTTCTCGGACCAGGTCTGGTCAGATTCGTTGCCAGGAAAGCGGGTGATGAATTCCTTGCGAGGCATGCGGGCACGGTCTACGCAGCAATGCAGTATGACCTGTTCCTGGGCGCGGACTGATTCAATATGGCTGCGCAGGATCAGCGCTAGCTCGTCGATTAATTTAGGCGCAAACCGCAGCAGGGCCATCTCATCCTGAAACTTGGAGAGCTTGAGCAGGATCTGTTTGGCGCTGGGGCTCTTTTTGGCAGCTTCTTTGGTGTAAGCGATATAGAGTTTTTCGGCGCTGACAAGAATGCGGTGGACTTCTTCCTGATCGGGACCAGTATCTTCCGGTTCGTCGGTTTTATCTCCTGGCTTGGTGGTGATTGGGGTGGACCCCGGGTTTTCTTTGGCTTCTTTAGCCGCGGCCGCCGCGGCAGCAGCCGGGGCTGGGTTAGGTTCGCCATCATCAGCGATTCCGGCGATCAGATTGCCAAATTTGAAACTGCCATCGACGACCTGTTTTTGTAGTTCGAAAATCCGGTTTACGGTGGTGGGGAAATCCAGCAGGCTGGTGACCATCATCAGCTGGCCAGCTTCGATACGCTTGGCAATGAGGATTTCACCTTCGCGGCTGAGTAGTTCAACCGTGCCCATTTCGCGCATGTACATACGAACTGGGTCGGTGGTGCGGCCTTCGGTTTCGACTGCGCTTAGTGCTGCAGCCGCATCATCCATGGCATCTTCACTGACATTGTCTTCGGACAGCAGAAGTTCGTCGGCATCTGGCGGGGAGTCATAAACCTTGATGCCCATATCGTTAATCATGGTAACGATATCTTCGATCTGCTCGGCTTCTACGTCGGTCGGCAGGTGGTCATTAATCTCCGCGT
The DNA here is from genome assembly GCA_016763355.1 of Immundisolibacteraceae bacterium. Taxonomy (GTDB): domain Bacteria; phylum Pseudomonadota; class Gammaproteobacteria; order Immundisolibacterales; family Immundisolibacteraceae; genus QNFC01. Next base: position 1,299 of record JAESTY010000354.1, on the reverse strand, counting down.
AGGTGAGGTAGCCACGCGACTTGCCCAGTGCCAATAATTTCTTGAGTTCTGAAGCTTGCGCGCTTTCAGTTTGGGACATAAACCAACTACCTCGGTACAGATGCGAATAAACAGCTAATTATAATCGAAAAGGTATAATTTCCCTAGGGTTCACGCCTGCTTTGACCCTGATATTGTTGCTGTAGTTGCCTCATTTCGATTTTTTCTTCGTCGCTGAGGCCGCTAGCGCTGAATTTTCCATATAGCTCATTAAGGCGGCGGCGGTTGTGGTCGCCAAGCCGGCCACGTTGGTGATGAATGACACCGGTAATGTCCGCTAACAGAGTTTGAAATTCCTCGGTCCAGCTATCACTATCCCCGGGCGGTACGGGCTGACGTATCAGCCGGGCGATGGTAGCGGCTTCTTCTGCCACATCGAGCTGATCTAGAAACAGCCCGATAGAGGCGTTGGGTGAACAGTTGAAATGGTCAATCAGCATACAGAGCAGGCTGATACCGGGGGCATCGTGCCCGGCAAGTCGAGTCAGCTCTTCGAGGCTTATTTGTTGAGCTAGTTCTGGCTGGTTAAGTAGCAGTACAAAAGCTTTGCGCAGCAGGCGGCTACTCACCGGTTTAGTGGCTGATTGCTGAGCAGTCTCTTCAGTGGTTGATGTTCTAGAGCGGCTAGAGTTGCTGACAGAGTCCGAGAATGGCTGTCTGCTGCTGCTGGGGTTTGGGGGTGCAGTTCGCTCTTCAGGCAGTTCAATACCGGTGCGCTGGTTAAGTTCCTGGCGCATTAACTGTTTAAAAAACCCTTCTGGCAGTTTGCCGATCCAGGGTTTAGCCAGCTCTGCGAGCCGGGCTTTGCCGTCCAGGGTGGTCATGTCGCAATCACTTTCGAGATGCTCGAACAGAAATTTCGATAGAGGTTCTGAGGATTTGACCGCTGATTCAAATCCATCGAGTCCTTCTCGACGAATGAAGGTGTCCGGGTCATCACCATCGGGCAGAAACAGGAAGTCGGCCTGCCGACCTTCCTGCATTTGCGGTGCGAGATTTTCAAGTGATCGTTCGGCGGCCCGTCGTCCGGCCTTGTCGCCGTCGAAGCAGAGCACCAGCTTTGGAGTCACCCGGTAGAGCTTACGGATGTGGTCGGCGGTTAGGGCAGTGCCCAAAGCTGCGACTGCGTAGGTGGCGCCAAACTGGGCCAGGGCGATAACGTCGAGATAACCTTCGACCACAACGATCTGCGGGGGTTGGCGCTGGACCTGCTGTAGTTGGTAGAGGCCATAGAGTTCTGCGCCCTTATGAAAGATCGGC
>JAESTY010000353.1 GCA_016763355.1 Immundisolibacteraceae bacterium | reverse complement strand
TATATGTCCGAATACGCGGTAGAACGGTTTTATCGTGACGTGCGCCTGTTTAGAATCTATGAGGGCACTACGCAGATTCAGCAACTGGTTATTGCTAAAAGCATGATCAAACGTGCAGAAAATGGCTAGACCTATTTTCGCTATTATTTGAATTCATTCACGTTAAAGGGAGAACAGATGGACTTTCAGGACATCATTTACGAAGAAGCCGACCATGTCGCCAGGATTACGATTAACCGACCAGAGGTGTACAACGCCTTTCGTGGCCGTACCTGTGAAGAGCTGATACAGGCTTTCCAGAAAGCCGGCTGGAACGATGATATCGGCGTTATCGTGCTGGCTGGCGCCGGCGAGAAAGCCTTCTGTACCGGTGGTGATCAAAGTTCTCACGATGGCCAGTATGACGGCCGCGGCACTATCGGTATGCCGGTAGAAGATCTGCACAGTGTTATTCGTGATGTACCGAAGCCGGTGATAGCACAGGTTGATGGTTTTGCTATTGGCGGCGGTAATGTGCTGGCGGTGCTTTGTGATATGACCATTGCTTCAGATCGTTCTATTTTCGGTCAGGTTGGACCAAAAATGGGCAGTGTAGATGCCGGTTTTGGCACGGCTTACCTGGCTCGAGTGGTTGGCGAGAAAAAAGCTCGCGAAATCTGGTTCATGTGTAAACGTTATAGTGCCGAGGAAGCCCTGAACATGGGGCTGATTAATCATGTAGTGCCGGCAGACCAGCTCGACAAAGAAGTCGCCGAATGGTGTGCCCAAATCAACACCCATAGCCCAACGGCGATGGCCCTGGCCAAGCGTTCTTTCAATGTGGATTCGGAGCAAATTCGGGCGGTTAGTTCGATGGCGATGCAGGCCCTGAAGCTCTATTACGACACCGATGAATCCCGCGAAGGCGTGAACGCGCTCAAAGAGAAGCGTAAGCCTGATTTCAAGAAATACCTTAAATAGTTAAACCTTCAGATTGTGGCGGTTCGCACCTAGATAGCCGAACCGCCACTGATCCTGGCTGCAGGTTGCGGTGTTGCTGATAATAATGAGTTAGCTGAACACCTCTACTGATCGGTGTCGTCTACACCGATGACACCCGAGCAGCACTCCGCTAGCATGTCAAACGTGTTCAGTCCCGGAGAGAGCTCAATCATGGATTATCTACGTTATTACCTGTGTAGCGCAGTGGTGCTTTTAGGCATTATTGGCATCGCCCTCGGTGGCTTCTGGAGTTGGCTTGGCTTCAGCACCTTTTTCATCGTCTTCATCATCGATAGTGTTGCCGGTATCGATGATCGGCCACGCAACATCACCAACCCAGCAGCTGCCGACCTGGTGCTCTACCTGCACACCCTGTTGATGGTGGTGCTATACGGCTGTTTTTTCTGGCGGGCGGTTAACGGTTACGGACTGCAAGGCTTTGGTGAAATTCTGGGCTGGAGCGGAGCGATGGCGACCATCGTGCTCCTTAATCTGGTGCCCAACGCTGGCATCGCTCATGAATTAATGCATAAGAAAACCTGGTTACCGCGGCGCTGTGGCAACTTATTGTTTTCGATTATCGGCTCCCCTAATCGCGATGTCGGTCACGTAGCCAGTCACCATATCCATTTCGATACCCTTGATGACCCGGATACCGGTCGGCGTGGTGAATCTGTTTATGCCTTTGTCTGGCGCTGCTTTCAGGGCTCAACCCGGGATGTGGTACTTCACGAACAGCAACGGTTTGGCAACATTGGGGCGTTTATTGATCCCCGTAGCCGCATCCTGCTCGGCAGCACTGCGGTTATTGCCATGCTGGTCAGCATGTACTTAATTGCTGGAACAACTGGCACCTTGGCACTGGCCGGAATTATGTTGATTTCCCGTTTTCTGGGTGAGGCACTTAACTATGTCCAGCACTATGGACTTCTGCGAGTGCCGGATAGTCCCAATCAAAATCACCACACCTGGAATCACCTGTCCTGGATTATCCGCGTGCTTGGGGTCGAGATCACCAACCACATCGATCATCATAACGACCCGGATGCGCCCTACTACAAGCTAGTTCCCCACGTTAATGCGCCGCAAATGAGGAATATTTTGAGTTGGGGTATTACCGCATTTTTTCCATCCCTTTGGGCGAAACGTATTCAGCCCCACCTGGAACGCTGGGATAAGGAATTTGCCACTCCGGCAGAGCAACAGCTAGCGCGTCAGGCTAATCAACGTGCAGGTTGGCCTGATTGGTTGGCCGATTAAATCGATGGCCCGGTGAATGCCACCGGGCCATCAACAAACTCTGTTCCTAAGTGGTTTCTGCAACCACCTGGTTTTTTAATGCCCGACGATCAATTTTGCCGCCGTTACCTTTGGGCAGCTCTTCGACAAATTCATAGTGACGCGGTCGCAGGTATTTGGATAGCGACGACTCCAGCACGTATTGGTCCAGGTTTTCAACCGACAGATCATTATCCGAACGCACCATATAAGCTGATACTCGTTGGCCCCATTCTTTGTCAGGCACGCCAATCACACAGGCCTCACTGACCCCGGGATGGCTTAAAAGAGCATCTTCAATGGTAGAGGGCATCATGTTGATGCCGCCAGAAATAATCATGTCGTCGATACGACCATCGATATAGAGAAAATTCTCATCATCGAGAGAGCCCAGGTCACCCGAGTGCCACCAGGGACCTTCAAACACCTGTCGAGCTTTAGCCGGGTCGTTCCAGAAGGTGATAGCCCGAGAAGGACCCTTGACGATAATCTCGCCCTCTTCTCCAACTGGCATTTCATCGTCTGCCGTACCACCAATTTTGATCACCCGAACTTCTGAGTTAGCCAGCGGCCGACCAATACTGCGCAGCTTTTCCTGACGCTCTAAATCCGCCGGATACATCATGGTGCCGGCAGATGTGCCGGTTTCGGTGGTGCCGTAACAGTTAAAAACATTAGGCGTGATCACTTCACGGATTAATTTAAGTGTTTTCAGGTCCATGACTTCACCAGCGAACATCGCCCGTTTTACAGCGCTGAGGTCAACACCGGATAGATCCTGGCGTAACACCATCCGCCACATGGTCGGAATCAAAAACAGTATTGAGCAGCCTTCACGAGCCGCCGTTGGCAGATATTCCTGTGGATTAAATCCACTCATAAAAACATTGGTGCCACCCACATTAAACATCGGGAAGGTGACATTGATCCAGGCCATAAATGAGGTGGTTAAGATGTTCAGTACCCGGCTGGACGGGGTTGCGCCATACAAGCCGACAGCGCCACGAGCACCATGAATTAATCCCCTGTGGCTGTGCACCACACCCTTAGGTAATCCGGTGGTACCAGAACTTAGTGCAATCAAAGCAATATCATCAGCTGCAATCGGCATCGGTTCAAAATCAAGTTCGTAATCCTTGAGATCGTCAGGAATTAATGGCGCATTGCCGGAGCCAATTTCTTCGGCACTACTCAGCCCAGATGTGGCTCGTACAAATCCGGTGATAAAAGCAATCTGAGATTTGATGGAGTCTATTCTGGCCTCCATACCCACGTCGTAGACCAGTGCTCTTGGTGAGAGGCGTTCGAGCAGTTGCACTACTGTATCATCTGATTCGCGAATATGAATGGCTACCGGAATAGCGCC
>JAESTY010000004.1 GCA_016763355.1 Immundisolibacteraceae bacterium | reverse complement strand
TCCAGCTTGGCGTCGAACAGCTCAAACAGGGTGAAGGCATCGGCGGTGCCGCCGGCAAAACCAGCCAGAACCTTGTTGTGATGCAGACGGCGGACTTTGCGAGCATTGCCTTTCACAACCGTGTTACCCAGGGTGACCTGGCCGTCGCCGCCGATGACAACCTGGTTGCCACGTCGTACCGATAAAATAGTAGTGCCGCGATACTGTTCCAAAAACTAACTCCGCTGGCTGTTCCGTACCAAACAAGGTCGGAGCAGCTCAAAAAATGGCCGCTAAGTTTACCTTAGCGAGGCCCTTATTGCGCCTTCTACCGTTTCGTAGCTGTCATCAATTGAAGTCCGCAGATAGCATCATCAGGAGGCGGTTTTAGTTGGCTTTTTCTGGGCGAAGAGTGGTTTATTGGCGGTTGAGTTCTGGTGGGCCCGGTCGGGTGTGAGCGCCGGATTATTAGCGTGAGCACGGGGGTGAGCCTGGTCATAAACTTTGGCCAGGTGTTGAAAATCCAGGTGGGTATAGATCTGCGTGGTGCCCAGATCGGCGTGACCGAGGAGTTCCTGAACCGCCCGTAAATCGCCACTTGATTCGAGCATGTGGCTGGCGAACGAATGGCGCAGCATGTGGGGGTGCAGCGGCTGGCGTAGTCCTTGTTGCGCTGACCAGATTTTCAGTCGGCTCTGAATCGAGCGGGTGCTAATCCGTGTGCCGCGCTGGCTAACAAACAGAGCTTGCTGATCCGGGTCGGTTAACTGGGGCCGCACAGCAAACCAGCGCTGCAGGGCTTTTATGGCGAGGCGACCAACGGGTAGTTCTCGTTCGCGGTTACCTTTCCCGGTGACCCTGACCAGGCCTTGGTGCAGCTTGAGGTGTTCAAAATCGAGCTGTTGTAGTTCGCTGAGTCTAAGCCCGCAGGAATAAAATAGTTCCATCATCGCCAGATCGCGGATATCCAGCGGCCCCTGGCGATCGCTTTCCAGTAGTTGGTGGGTTTGGTCCACATCCAGGGTGGTTGGTAGTCGGGAAGGTTTTTTCGGTGCTCGTACCTTGGCGGCCGGATTGAGTTCACAAAGGCCTTCCCGCATCAGGTAACGGTAGAGCCCCCGCAATGCGCTCAGGCAGCGACTAATACTGGCGCCGCCCAGCCCCTGGCGATGCAGTGTGGCGACCAGATTGCGGACATGGTGGTGATTTAACGCAGTCCAGTCGTTAAGCTGCTGCTGGTCGCAAAATTGGGTGACCTTGCCTAAATCACGCAGGTAGTTGCTGCAGGTGTGGGGCGAGAATTGCTTTTCGAAACGCAGGTATAGCTGGTAGCCATCGATCTGTTCAAGCGCAACCTGATCCATCGCATGGTAGCCCGTGTTGGTCCTGCTAGCGGTGGTGATCTAACAGTACAGACAACAATTCGCCGATCTGACTGAGTAACTGGGTGCCCAGGTCGGCTCGAAATCGATCCGCGTCATTACTGGCTAACAGCAAACGACCGAGTTCTGAGGCTTCTCCGAGTGGCAGGATAGCGACCGAAGCGATCTGCCCAGCGTGATTACCAAACAAACTGGGCAAGTTAATGTCAGCCGGAGGCGCGCCTAGATAAGGTTGGATCAGGGGTTCTGCGCCGGATTCATCTGGCGTGTGTACCTGCGGCGGCCACTCGCCCTGTTGGCGGGGTGCCAGTTCAATCGCTACCGCATCGACCGCAAAATTATCCGCCATCTGGTCACACAGTTCCTGCAGCAGGCTGTCCAGAGACCCTGCTCTCGCCAGACCAATCGCCAGCGAACCGATGCGGTCATAGGTCGCCTGATTGGCATCGGCGTTATTAATGAGCTGCTGCAGTTTATCCTGCAGCTGCTGATTACGGTCGCGCAGTAAATCGAGCTGTTTCTCAACCAGTGAAACCGCACCACGGGTAGTGTGGGGAATGGTCAGCTCGGCGAGCAGGTCAGGTTGGCGTAGGAAAAAACCGCTGTCGTTGCTCAGAAATTTGGCGACGGCGGCATCATCGAGCTCGATTTGTTCTGCCAGTTCCGTCTGTATCACCACTGTCTGATTTTTGTCGGTATGGGTGTCGCTCATGTGTCGAGAGTTCCGTGATAAACATGGGTAGCCGGTCCGGACATTCTAACTTGTTCGGGCAGCCATTCTATTTGCAATTCACCGCCGCTCAAATGAACGGTGACCCGGCGATCGGTAAGTTGCCAGCGCATGGCTGCCACCGCAGCTGCACAGGCGCCGCTGCCACAGGCCAGGGTCTCGCCAACGCCGCGCTCAAATACTCGCAGCTTAATGTTCTGCCGATCAACCACCTGCATGAATCCCGCATTCACCCCCTGGGGGAAATCAGCGTGGCGGGCGATTAACGGGCCAACTCGAGCCACCGGCGCGGTGTCGATGTTATCCACCAGGGTTACCGCGTGGGGGTTACCCAGCGACAGGGCGGCAATTTTAATAGGGGTCTGGTTTATCGGCAGCGAGTAGTCGAGGGCTTCGGTAGCCGCATTAAAAGGTATTTTTGCAGGTTCAAAATTGGGTTGCCCCATATCGACGGTGACCAGTCCCTGATCGCCCAGTTGCGGGTAGTAGATGCCGGCCATGGTTTCCACACAGAGCTCGGTTTTATCGGTGAGCCCCTGGTCGTGGACATAGCGGGCGAAACAGCGCAAACCATTGCCGCACTGTTCTACTTCCCGGCCATCGGCGTTAAAAATTCGATAAGAGAAATCAGCCCCCGCAACCTGGCCCCGGTCGCTGGCGGGTTCCACCACCAGCAGTTGATCGAAGCCGATACCAAAATGCCGATCTGCCCAGGCGACTATCTGCGCTGTTGCTGGTGACCATTGCTGATCCAGGTTGTTAATCACCATGAAATCATTGCCAAGGCCGTGCATTTTGCTGAATGCCAGGGTCATGATGCTTCCTGTTCGTGGGCAATCAATCCCTGATTACCGGCCCAGTCGCGGGCAAATTGCCAGGCGGTACGACCACTTCGTGAACCCCGAGTCAGTGCCCAGCGTAGGGCGGTTTCGCGGGCCTGCTCAAGTTGATCACCATAGCCAAACTGACCCAGCCAGTGCTGCACAATTGCTAAATATTGATTCTGATCAAACGGATGAAACGCCAGCCAGAGTCCAAACCGATCGGACAGGGAGATGCGTTCTTCGACGCCTTCGCCAAAGTGGATTTCACCATCTTTGTGGCTGGTTGCCTGGTTATCGCTTTCAGGTTCTGGCATCAGGTGTCGCCGGTTCGAGGTGGCACAAACCAGCAGGTTATCCAGGCTCACCGTGAGTGATCCATCGAGCACCACTTTTAGTGCTTTGTAGCCGGGGTCGCCGGATTCAAAAGAGAGGTCATCGCAGAACAGCAGGAATTTTTCCGGCCGGGCGCGGACCAGATCCAGAATTTGCGGCAACTGCAGCAGGTCAGTTTTGTCGACTTCGATGAGTCGTAATCCCTGTTCCGCATATTCATTCAGCAAGGCTTTTAATAGCGATGATTTACCGGTACCACGGCTGCCCCAGAGCAGGATATTGTTAGCTGGCAACCCGGCCATAAACTGCTGGATATTGCCGCTGATAGCGCGTTTCTGACGTTCTACCCCCAGCAGGTCTGCCAGTTGAATCGGGTCCGTTTGGTAGAGCGGTTGCAGGTAGCCATGGTCACCGCGACGGTGCCAACGTAATGCCACCGTGTTGTGCCAGTCGATGGTTGGTGCGGGCGCAGGCAACAGCTGTTCGGCCCGGGCCATCAACTGGTCGAAGCGGTCAAGTAATGCGGTTAACTGTGGATCCATTGGCAGGGTTTTTAATCGGTGATTTAAATAGGGGTTAGTGGCGATTCTAAACAATCTGTACTGAATCTCTTCTGGGTGGAAAATTGTACACTAGCGATCAAATTTTAATGCTGATGGATTGGTGGCGGCAGGTGCTGTAATCGCGCTAGCCGAATAGCATTAACCAAATTAGTGGGATGAGGAAAACCGATGCATCTGGAACAGTTATGCCGAGCGGCGGTACAGATAGCCATCGATGCGGGTCAGCGCATTATTGAAGTCTACGAAGGTGACTTCAAGGTTGAATACAAGCAGGACGAGTCGCCATTGACCCTGGCCGATCAGCTTGCTCATGAGCTGATCGTTGCCCAGCTTACCGAGCTGGATAGCAGCATTCCGATTCTTTCTGAAGAAGGCGAACCACCCGCTTATGCGGTTCGCCAGCAGTGGCAGCGTTACTGGTTGGTTGATCCACTCGATGGCACCAAAGAGTTTGTTAAACGGAATGGTGAATTTACTGTCAACATTGCGCTGATTGATCAGGGTGTGCCGGTGGTTGGGGTGGTCTATGTGCCGGTTACCGGGGTTAGTTACTTCAGCTGGAGCGGCGGCGGTTGCTGGCGAACCAATGCGGATCAGCAAACCGCGCAGATTCATGTGCGTCAATCGTCAGCCGGCGATGATCTGGCGGTGGTCTGCAGTCGATCCCATCGCGGCGATCGGCTCGAAGGGTTACTAGAAAGACTTGGCAACTATCGCGCGGTGCCCACCGGTAGTTCGCTAAAACTTTGCCTGGTGGCCGAAGGTAGTGCGGATTTCTATCCTCGACTCGGACCAACTTCGGAATGGGATACGGCTGCGGCGCATGCGCTGGTGCTGGAGGCCGGTGGTGTGGTGGTGGATCTGCAGTTGCGGCCGCTACTCTACAACCAGAAGGACTCCTTACTGAATCCGGAGTTTCTGGTGTTACCCGAACAAAACCCGGACTGGCTGCCCAGTTTCGACGGGCTATAAGCAGCGCTGCCATGGTTCAGCTGACTATCAGGTTGTTGTCTGCCGGTGTCTAGCTGGTGGGTCTACATGGTGCGCTGTGCCGATGACACCCTCTACACCGGTATCACTACCGATCTAAATCGGCGGCTGGCTGAGCACAATGCGGGTCCGGCTGGTGCTCGTTATACCCGCGCCCGGCGGCCGGTCGAGTTGGTTTATCAGCAGCCGTGCGATGATCGATCCAGTGCCAGTAAACACGAATATCAGATAAAGAAACTCACCCTCAGCGGCAAGACAAAGCTTATTGGTGAGGGGAATTGCAATTAAAATTTTTCGCGGTTGTTATGATCGAAATAGTCGTGAAGTTTCTATTCTCGCAACTAAATTCAAGGGCACAGAAAAGGTGTGGTTTGCGAGGATGGGACGTTCATTTCTTTTGCTCGCCCAAAAGCACTAGAGGCATAAGACTCATGAAATGCGGCCCAAAAGCGCCCGC
>JAESTY010000352.1 GCA_016763355.1 Immundisolibacteraceae bacterium | reverse complement strand
TTCTATGAAGACTTTCTCTTTGACGTATCTAGTTTAGCCACTGGCTATCAGCTGCATTTTGATTTTTACGAGTATGAACCTAGTGATCCAGATGCAACAGGGAAAAAGAAAACCAAGTCAGTAATACGCAAAGCGCCTTTCTCACATGACGCCGGTACCCATGTGAGCATTCCAGAACCCGGTCTACTTGCATTACTCGGACTGGGGTTTATTGGAATTAGTATTTCCAAACGGCAGATCCGTTCTTAACACCTTAATTATTTTGACGAAAAGGCCCCTTCTATGGGGCCTTTTTTATGTCTGCCTATAAAAGCCGTACTTTAAAGCCTCAACCAACAACCTAAACCACTAAAAAGGCCGGCAAAATAAACCGAACGGTCATTAAACTTTGCTAGCATGACATCATTCAATCAATTCGCTTGAACAAGTATGCAGATTGATCAACTTTAGCGTATGTGAGGAGAGCACTATGGTCGCCAACCTGTCAGAGGAAAATTCATCTATTGATTACGATGCGCTAATCAAGGATGACCGCATCCACTCCAGGCTCTATTACGATGAAGCCATTTTCCAGCATGAGCTAGAACAGATCTGGTACAAACAGTGGGTCTTTATTGGCCACGACAGCGAAGTTCCCAACAGGGGTGACTTTCGCATCGGCATGATTGGCCGCCAGCCGATCATCATCTGTCGTGGTGATGATGACAAAATTCGAGTATTCATGAATCGATGCCGCCATCGCGGCATGACCTTATGCCAACTCAAGAAAGGCAACAGTGGTGGGTTTGTTTGCCCCTACCATGGCTGGACTTACAAAAACACCGGCGAGATTAACAAGATCCCGCTAGAAGAAACCTATGGCACTCAGCTCGATCGTACCAGTGTCAATTTAATTGAAGTCGCCCGTCTTGATTCCTATCGGGGATTTCTGTTTGCCAGCCTGAGCGAAGAAGGTCGTCCGTTGATGGACAACCTTGGATTAGCTAAAGACAACATCGACCGCTTCTGCGCCATGTCACCCACCGGCGAGATCACCCTTAACCACGGTGTTTATCGGATGACCATCCGCGCCAACTGGAAGATGTGGATCGAGAATTCCGCCGATGGTTACCATGTCATGTCGACCCACGGTTCGAATATGTATCTGGACGCATGTTTGGTGGCAAAGACGCCAAAAAAACCGGTGGCGGCGCTGGCATGTTCAATGAGCTTACCGCCCGCGATTTGGGTAATGGCCACGCCGAACTTGATATGCGGCCAATGCGTCGCAAAATCGGCATGATGGCTACCGGCGAGTGGGACGGTAAAGTGGATGCGGACGCAGTCGCCACTTATCAGAAGTCGATGTCCGATTTTTATGGCGAAGAAAAAGCCAAACAGATTCTGATTGACGGGCCTGCACACGCCATCATTTTTCCGAATTTATTTATTATCCTGCAGGAGCTGCGCTGGTCAGTACCGGTTAGCCCTTACGAAACTTATATTTACTACGCGCCTGCCCTACTAAAAGGTGCTCCAGACGCAATCAATACCATGCGTCTGCGCGAAGATGAGGGAGCCTATGGTCCAGCTGGTTTTCAATTAGCCGACGATATTGAGGTGTGGCAGCGCAACTATTCCGGCCTTGATGCGCGTATGAACGAATGGATTTTAATGAGCCGCGGCATGGGTAATGAAAGCTGGGTCGATGAACAGGGCGCTACGGTCGAAGGCAACCTCAGCGAGCTAAATCAACGCACCCAATGGGCACATTACAAGGACGTGATGACCGGAAAATACTCCTGATCAACTTATCCAACTAACCATAAAAACAACAGGGACGAAAACACCCCTGGCGGGAGGCACTACAGTGGCTTTAGATTATCGAAAGATTGAGCAATTCCTGTTCCGCGAGGCGCGCCTGGCTGACGAAAATGCTTATGACGACTGGTACGCGCTTTGGGATCAGCATGACGAGACGGTTTACTGGGTGCCCTGCAACCACGATGACGTCGACCCTGAACGCGAATTATCGATTATCTATGACAATATGAGTCGCCTGAATCTTCGCCTGAAACGGGTTGAAACCGGCATGGCCTGGACCCAGGAGCCTAAATCCCGGGTAAGGCGGATAATCGGCAACATTGAAATATCCGAGGGAAAAGATGGACTCATCGAGGTTGGCGCCAATTTTCAGGCCACCGAAATTCGGGTTAACGTCAATACGCCTTTTTTCTGGCATGGCCGATATATTTACCATCTTCGTCCTGAAGGCGATGATTTTAAAATGCGTATGAAAAAAGTCTTACTGCTGAACAACGACCAGGAAATGACTCAGCTAACCTTTCTGGTCTAAGCCCTGAAAGAATAACCCCCAGACTTGAGTAGCATCAGCCAGAACAACTCGGCCCTTCACATCGTGGGCGAAGATTTTTGCCCTAATCAGAACAAAACCTTGGTGCTTTTGAGTCAAAATTTGAACACAGTCGCTTTCTACTGCAGCCGTTAGCAATGTCGCTTCGTATAGCCATTTTCCAAGGTTACCTACACACCGCCTAACAATTAGTGCCTTATCTGGCCAATAAACCGCGAAACCAGGCAGATGTCGATTGACACCCCGATCAAGGTGTAACGATAATGAGATTCATTTTTATTTACCTGATCAGTATCTTCCACCATAACCGCTAACATCTAAATAAGAGACATCTTCGCCAAGACTTTTCCAACCCCACTTAAGCTTATGTTAAACAAGACCACACTACCGAAATTACAAGACCTTAAGCCGGGGGAAGTAGCGCGAGTTGTCGGATTTGAATCTGGTCACCGCCCTTATCGTCGTAAATTATTGTCAATGGGCTTAACCCCTGGCATCGAAATCCAGATCATACGATTTGCGCCCCTTGGTGATCCAGTAGAAATCCGAATTCGCGGTTTCCATCTGAGCCTTCGCCGAGACGAAGCCAACATCCTGTTGCTGCAACGTACATGACGACTAACACCCAGGCCAAAGCCGCAAGGAAAATTATTGTCGGAGTTGTTGGCAATCCTAATTGCGGTAAAACCACCCTGTTCAATGCGCTAACGGGTACCCGTCAGCGGGTGGGAAACTGGCCCGGCGTTACCGTCGAAAAAAAAACCGGTTATTTCTCTATTGATGACATCGAAGTAGAGCTGGTAGATCTACCTGGCACTTATTCGCTTGAGATCACCGCTGACGAAGCTTCAATCGATGAACAGATCGCTCGCGACTACGTCGCCAGCCACCAGGCTGATGTGATCGTCAATATCGTTGATGGTGCCAACCTGGAACGTAATCTCTACCTGACCACCCAACTGCTTGAAATGAAAGTACCGGTATTGATCGCGGTTAACATGCTTGATGTGGCCAAAGGTCAGGGCGTCTCGATTGACCTGATCGGCCTACAACAAGCCCTCGACTGCCCGGTATCCGGGATGATTGCATCGGTCGGCCATGGCCTGGACGACCTTAAAACAGCCATCACCCAGGTTGCCGAACATGCCAACATAGCAAATCTGAATATCGATTATGGCCCGCAAGTAGAGACCCAAATCAGTGAAATATCTGCCTTAATTAGCGAACCTGTTGAGCGTTATGCCGTTGATCCACGCTGGCTATCACTGAGATTGCTTGAAGGTGATTCCCTGGCTATAACGATGGTAAACGAGTCCATTCTTGACGCTGTAAACCAACGCCGCGACCTGATTGAAACAAGCCTGGGCGATGATATCGATATTGCCATTGCCGACGCCCGCTACACCTTCATCAACCACCATACCCACACCATCGTTAAACGACAGCGGCAGGTCAACCGCACCACCTCTGATCGCATCGATCAGGTGGTATTAAATCGACTGCTGGGTATTCCGATTTTCCTGTTGATGATGTACCTGATGTTTATGTTCACCATCAATTTTGGCGGTGCTTTCATCGATTTTTTTGACCAACTGGCCGGCACCCTGTTTGTTGATGGCGCAACCGAACTGATGCTATCGATCGGCATCCCACAATGGCTGACGGTATTATTAGCTAACGGTATCGGCGGCGGTATTCAGGTCGTCGCCACCTTTATTCCGATCATCGGCAGTCTATTTCTGTTCCTGTCAGTGCTCGAAGATTCCGGTTATATGGCTCGTGCCGCATTTGTCATGGATAGGGCCATGCGCGCTGTTGGATTACCCGGAAAAGCCTTTGTCCCCTTGCTAGTTGGCTTTGGCTGCAATGTGCCTGCCATCATGGCTACCCGCACCATGGAGCACCACCGCGACCGTCTGCTGACTATTACCATGGCACCGTTTATGTCCTGCGGTGCTCGGTTACCGATCTACGCACTATTTGCGGCAGCATTTTTCCCAGTGGGTGGCCAAAATGTTGTATTTGCTCTTTACCTAATCGGAATTGGCGCAGCGGTCGCGACGGGCCTGGTGATGAAATCGACCCTCCTGCAGGGTGAATCCGCGGCCTTTATTCTTGAACTACCTAGCTACCATGTACCGACTATAAAAGGCGTGATTCTACATACCTGGGACCGCCTAAAAGGCTTTGTTATCCGCGCCGGGCAATTAATCGTACCTATGGTGCTGGTACTCAACGTACTCAATTCTGTAGGTCGGGATGGCAGTTTTGGCAATGAAGATAGCGAACAATCAGTTCTTAGCGCCATCGGCGAGACCATCGCGCCGGCCTTCTCGCCAATCGGCCTCGACAAACATAACTGGCCAGCCGCTGTCGGTATTTTCACCGGGGTGCTCGCTAAAGAGGCGGTGGTTGGCACCCTCGACGCGCTATACAGCGAACTTGCTGAAGAAGATTTAGCCAGGGACGGCCAAGCTGCACCGGCATCAGAACCGTTTGATCTCTGGACCGGTATAGGCGACGCTGTCCAGACCGTGCCTGATAATCTGACCAAACTCAGTGCTGTGTTCACTGATCCGCTAGGACTTAACATTGGTGATATCTCTTCTACTGTCGCAGCAGCTGAACAACAAGAGGTGGACGCTGGCACATTCGGTGCGATGGCAAGTCGGTTTGATGGTAAAGCAGGTGCCTTTGCTTACCTGCTATTCGTATTGTTATATTTCCCGTGTGTGGCGGCAACTGCAGCCATTTTTCGAGAAGCAGGCGGGCGCTGGGCTGTGTTTGTTGTGGCCTGGACAACCGGGTTTGCTTACGGCGCAGCAACTATCTCTTACCAGGTAGCCACCCTCAGTCGTCACCCATTGAGTTCTGTAGGCTGGATTTTGATTGTATTGCTAATGTGGACGGTGGTATTCATGATCTTGCGTAAGGCTGCCAATGACACCCTGCAAACAATTCAGCAACCGGCATAAAGCAGGAACGGTTACCCTCAAATGTTATCCAAACTCAGAAATTACCTGCAGACTCACGGCCGCGCACCACTGAGCGATATTGCCCTGCATTTAGATATGGCCCCCGATGCGGTGCGTCCATTGTTGGAAAGATGGCAACGTAAAGGCAAAGTCACTAAGCTTGAAGGCAGTGAAAACTGCGGCGGCGGTTGCAATAAATGCGACCCCGAGTCCGTAGAAATTTATCTGTGGAGTGGCCACCAGCCGATTCACTTTAAATCAACAGAAACTGACGCCAATCGTCCACATCCCGCCCTTAACGACTAATCCATACCATTTCAAATCACGATCAGAACTGGCAGAAATTGTCAGCGGGTTTTTTATCGTCTATTCAAGTTGTCGCGCCAGGGAAACAGCTCAGCACAACCCAACCACCCCTTCAGCCT
>JAESTY010000351.1 GCA_016763355.1 Immundisolibacteraceae bacterium | reverse complement strand
GCGGCAACTGCGAGCACTACCAGGGTGCCCCAGCGGCTAATAGTCAGCACCTGCTTATCCAGTAACTCTGCTGATGGCTGGTTTTTCAGTCGGGGTGCAATGGTGCGCCGGTAAATGTCGTTGGCAAAAATCTGCGACGAGGAAATCACCAGGCCGTCAGCGGTGGACATCACCGCGGCGAGAATGCCGACCCCCAGGAATGCCGCTAGCCAGGTGGGGAATATTTCCTTGAACAGCAGCGGGAGCGCTTGATTAGCCGCGCCGCCGTCAGCAAACAAAATATCGCCGAGAATAGCGCGCGCCATAATGCCGCCCAGGGCCATTGCCGGCAGAATCAGCGCTAGTACAAAGGCGATGATTAAAAATCGGTTGCGATCCTGGGGTGAACGTAGCGCCCAGATTTTATTGCCCAAATGGGGCATTAACCCCAGGGGAATATGGGCGATGATGATGGCGATACCGCTCCAGAGGGTGGCAAACAGCATATGGTCCGGATTAAAAACCGTGACTGTGTAGGGATCGAGAAACTCAAGCTTATCAAGCAGACCGGCGAGCCCGCCTTCAATCCCGAAGCCGGTAAAAAACAGCACGGCCAAACCCAGTGCCAGCACCACCATCAGCGCACCCTGCACGCCGTCGGTGAGGATGTCCGCGTGGGCACCACCCAGTTCTACATACATCAGCAGTACCAGGCTGGTGATTAATAATGCCCAGGGCGCACTCAGGCCAAGCATCTGCTCAAACATCACCAGTCCGGCCAGCAGTTGGCCCGCCAGGTAGGTCAGTAGAAGTAATGAGAAGATCGCGGTGAGCAGCCGCAGTGCCTCGGAGTTATAACGGTCGCCAAGGTATTCGGGAATCGAGCGACTGCCAAATCGATCGCCGCCATTGGCGACCAACTTAATGCAGATTAGTACGCCGATGTAGGTGCCAACTGGATAACCGATCAGTAACCAGAGACTGGAAAGCCCGGCCTGATATGCCAGTCCGGGTATGCCCAGGAAGGTGGCGCCGCTAGCTGTAGTAGCTGAAAACGCCAGCGCCAGGAACCAGGGGCCGTAACTATGCCGGGCGGTGGCAAAATCATCGGCGTTTTTTACCCGGCGGCTACCGATGATCCCGAAGGCGATCATCATGGCGATATAGCCACTTAGAAATAACCAGGACCAGGTAATCAAGCTCACAGAAATAGCCTTAGATACAGAAAGAATTAAAGTCGTGGGATGCTGGTTTTATTGACTATTGTTAGCTAAACAGGTCGTTCAGGCGCAGGTTGGGATGAGCCATGAAAGCCAATAACCAGATTTTATGCGCTTCGTATCAGCCTATAGTTAGCCGTTATCTGCTTTGAGTGGGAAGTGGTCTGGGTGCTCTATCATTTCAAGGGTCAAATCGACGTCTATCGCTGGCCAATAGAAATGGTTGGGAGATGGTTCTTCTACATCGATAATTGATTTTACTGGCTGATCCTTAAACCATGGAAATTGATCATAGGAGATGAAGAGTTCTTTATCATGGGCCAACAGCCAGAATCATGGGCCAACAGCCAGAATCATGGGCCAACAGCCAGATTCCGTGGCTTGAAATATTAGTGACTTCAACCGCTAAAGTGTTGTCGCCAGGGCGTTGGTGTGTTCATTGTGGTGAACACTCGATGAGTGACTCGATCTCTTTGACCTGCTGTTGAGAGTGACGATAATTTTTCGCGAGCTTTATTTCCGGCTCCAACCAGAGCTTCGCTTCGCCATCGCTAGATACTACATGAACGTGTATACGTTCTTCTTGTCTTGAAAAGAAGAAAAATCGGTAACCACGTTCTCTGAATACAGTTGGACTCATGCTTCGTCGTAGTTATGGTTCATTTGAGCAAAACAATTCTCAGTCGTTCACCCCATCCCAAACTCTTCCGCTAGTAGCCGATAGGAACGTAGCCGGTCTTTTAAATGGTAGGTCACGCAGACCACTGAAATTTCATCGACCTGATATTGCGCAGCCTGGGCTTCGAGTTTTTCTCGACAGTCTGCGGGTGTGCCGATAATGGTGTTACCAAGCACCTTGCCGTAGCGAGCCTTTTCCTGCTCGTTGAGCTGTTCATAGAGTTGTTCGGCTTGTTCAGGTGAGGGCAGGTTAATGATTTTGCCCTGCGAAAGAGCGGTGTGAATCCAGATAGTCCGCGTGCGGGCGATGGTTTCGGCTTGTTCTCGGCTTGGCGCACAGATCACCGCTGCGCCAAGCATGGCTTCTGGTTGCTGACGACCCGCATTGGGTTTAAATGCAGCACGATAGTTATCGAGGATTTCTGGTGAGCGCTCATGGGTATTAATAAAAAGTGCTAGCACAAAACCATAACCGAGCTGGCCGGCAAGTTCTGCGCTACCGCCGCTAGAGCCGAGCATCCAGGTTTGTGGCGCTTGTGCGTCTTCGGGTATCACCTTGACCTGCGCAAATGGGTGGTCGGCGGGTAACTCGTCGTGAAGCATGCTCATCAGGGTAGCGGCTTGTTGTGGATAGAGATCACTGGCGATTGGCTGCCGAGGCCAGCCCAGTGCCTGAGTTGCTAACCGGTCACCGCCAGGCGCGCGACCAATACTCAGGTCTATCCGGCCAGGGTTCAGCGCCGATAGCATGCGGAAGGTTTCTGCGACCTTGGTGGGGCTGTAATGGGTGAGCATGACACCACCACTACCGACCCGAATCCGGGTGGTGTTTTGCGCCACATGGGCAATCAAAATTTCTGGAGCCGGGCAGGCATAACCAGGTGAATTGTGGTGTTCTGCAAACCAGTAGCGGTGATAACCGAGTTGATCACAAAGCTTAGCCAGTTCAACACTATGGTTCAGTGCCTGGCTAGAACTACCGTTGTCGTGAATCGGGGCCTGATCGGTGACGCTAAGGGTGAGTTTTTTTCGGGATTTGCTAGACGAGTTCATTTGCCGCTAAGGAGTTATGGAAGATGGAGTGAGGGCGGCTAGTTTACCTTGTCGATATTTCTACCGGTTAGTTAGTAGAGAAATGGCGTTTAGGTAAATATTTGGGAGACGCTAACGAGCTCGGCTAGAATCGTCTCGTCACCAGGAGTTTCGGTTAACAAAAAAATTTTGGTGCATGGAGGTTGGAGGATTGGTCTGACAGAAGTTTTGGCAGATTAAGACTGTTTATTCTAAACAAGGAGGAAGCAACAATGAGTCAATACGAATGTGTGGATTTAACCATCGATGGTGACCTGGCAACGGTGGTGTTAAACCGCCCAGAAAAGCGCAATTGCTTAAGCCCGACATTACATCGCAACATGGTCGATGCGCTAAATGAAGTCGCTGCGGAAAAATGCAAAGTACTGGTGATTGCCGGCGCTGGTGATGCCTTTAGTGCCGGTATGGATCTGGAACAGTGCTTTCTGGAGCCCTTTGATGATCCAGAAAAATTCAATGAGATTAATCAGCCCTGTTTCGAGTGGTTCACCCACCTGCGTAACTTCCCTGGGGTTACCGTTGCCAAGGTTAACGGTTGGGCCTTTGGTGGGGGTTGGGAAATCGCCAGTATCTGCGACATAGTGGTTGCTGCCGAAGAGTCGGTTTGGGGACTATCGGAGATTAACTTTGGGATTTTTCCTGGCGGCGGAGCGACCTGGTCTTACGCCCATAACATGACCCGCAAACAGGCGCTCTACTATGCCCTGACCGGCAATACCCTAACTGGCAAACAGGCTGTTGGACTTGGCCTGGCGACCATGGCGGTACCGCTAGCCGACCTGGATGCCGAAGTCGATAAAGTGGTGGCCGACCTGGTCGGTAAAGGTCGTGCGGTGTTACGTAAAACCAAAGAAGTCTATGAAAAATCCCTGCAGATGACTTTCGAGGAATCGATTGACTGGGAAATGGCGAAGATGTGGGAACTGTCACGCGAAACCAATGATGACTGGATTCGCACGGCATTGAAGTCCTTCGCGAAACGGGAATTTAAACCCGGTTTACAGAGTTATAAACTGACCAACGACGTATAGAGTAGTTGTTCATTTGAAAAACCCTGGGAAATCATCAACTGGTTTTCCAGGGTTGCTAGCTAATCGCTGCGCAGCGCGGTTAAAGGATCGGTCCGAGCCGCTCGAATCGCTGGCACTACACCACTCAATAAGCCAATCGCGGTGGCAACCCCCAGTGATGCGAATATGTAATTCCAGGCGTTGCTGACCGGTAAATTTGGTAGCAATGTGTTAACAATCAGCACGATGGTGATGCCAATCAAGAGCCCGGCAACACCCCCGGCCTCCGATAGCGCGGTCGACTCGCCTAAAAAAAGTGCAGTGATCTGACCTCGGGTGGCTCCTAGTGCCCGTAACAAGCCAATTTCACTGATACGCTCCTGAACGGCGATGGTCATCACCGTGAGAATACCGACCGCGCCAACCATCAGTGAAATGCCACCGAGTGCCGCAACCCCCAAAGTCAGCACGTTCAATATGGTATCGAGTTTAGCGAGCATCTCTTCCTGGGTGGTGATGGTGAAATCCTCGCTGCCATGGCGTTGGGTCAGGGCGGTGGTAAGAATTTCCGCCATCTGCTCCGAGCTGTAATTGCTGTGATAAATGGCATCGATTTCCATCACGCTTTCCCGGTTAAACAGCGTCAGCGCAGAAGCGGTGGGGATATAAAGGGTGTCATCAAGATCAAAGCCCAGAAAACGGCCCTTTTTGGCCATCACTCCGACTACCCTGAAGCGGTAGGTGCCGACTCTAATGACCGCACCCAGCGCTGATTTACCCTGAAAAAGTTCTTCGGCCATGCTCGCGCCGAGCACCGCAAAGGCTCTTGGGGTTTCTGGGTTGTCTCGTGGTAAAAACTGGCCCTGGTCAATCTCCATTTGCCACATCAGTGGCATCGCCGGACCGACCCCAAATATGGTGGTGCGTCGCGAGCGCCGCCCGGCTTATACATCCGCATTGCCCT
This sequence comes from Immundisolibacteraceae bacterium, assembly GCA_016763355.1. GTDB lineage: Bacteria > Pseudomonadota > Gammaproteobacteria > Immundisolibacterales > Immundisolibacteraceae > QNFC01. The sequence continues at coordinate 308 of JAESTY010000351.1, read as the reverse complement.
GTACCAGTGGCATCACATCTCGTACGCCAGGCAGGTTGCGGACGAATTCGCTGTCAGCAATGCTTAGTGGTCTTACCGTATTGATAATGCCTGCGGGCGGTCCATGGGTAGAGCGTTTGCCGGGTGCAATACCGATCAGGTTGCTGCCAAACTGGGTGAACTGTGCGGCGATATAACTATGCAGACCGTTGCCGATTGAGGTCAGCAGGGTCACGGTTAAAATGCCGATGGCGATACCGGTACCACTGAGCAGGCTGCGGGTGCGATGACTGGTGATGGCGGTGCGGGTGAAATTGAGCAGATCGGTG
>JAESTY010000033.1 GCA_016763355.1 Immundisolibacteraceae bacterium | reverse complement strand
TACCGCGATCCACGCTTGGCAGAAACCCTGGAAGATTTCGATGGTTCGATTCGCTGGTTGCTTGATAACAAACACGATGCCCGCCTGCTCGAAGAAGCCGTGCTCGGGGTCATTAGCCGTATCGATCAGCCCGGCTCGCCAGCAGGTGAGGCTAAGCAGGCGTTCTTTGCCGAACTATACGGCCGTACTGGCGAGTATCGTCGGGCTTATCGTCAAAAAATCCTCAATGTGAGTCTGGATGATTTGCAGCGCGCTGCGTCAACCTGGTTGGTGCCGGAGCGGGCCAGCACTGCGGTAGTCACCAATAGTTCCAATCTGGAAAAATCCGGTCTGGAGCTGGAAGTCTGCCCACTATAAGGCGGCTGGCTGTTTAGCCAACCCGGTGGTTTGTGGCGACTGGATCGGCGCTCGCAGTTGAGTCACGAATGCAGTAAATTACGTCGCTCTGATAATGACAATTATCACGACCGCGTAGACGGTCGGTATGGGTACAAAGATGTGCCATTTTTCGGTCTGAATTGAGGAAATAAATCATGGCAATACAAGGTATCTTGCGGCCCGGTCATGCGGCTATTCGTGTGCTCGATATGGACGCTGCAGTCAATCACTATGTGGAATGGGTCGGACTGATTGAGACCCAGCGTGACGACCAGGGCCGGGTCTATTTAAAAGGTTGGGACGAGCACGATTTGTTCAGCATTGTGCTGCGTGAAGCCGATGCCCCCGGTCTTGATTACATGGGTTTTAAGGTCGATAGCGCTGAAACCCTGGAGCATTATGCTAAAAAACTAGCGGATGCTGGTGTGGCGGTAGAGCGGATTGCAGAAGGTGAGCTAAAGGGTTGCGGTGAACGGATTCGTTTTCATCTTCCTAGTGGCCATGCACTTGAGCTCTATGCATCCAAACAATATATCGGTAATGGCTTACCTAACGTAAATCCTGATGTCTGGCCGGATGGTCTCAAAGGCATGAAGCCGAACCGTTTTGACCATTGTCTCTTTAATGGCGACAGCGTGCCAGAGACGGTTGATTTCATGGTTAACCTGCTTGATTTTGACCTCACTGAAAAAATAACCGGGCCTGATGGTGAAATTACCGGGGCGTTTTTTGCCTGTAGCAATAAGGCCCATGACCTGGCATTGATTCACGAAGACTCTAAAGCTAAGTTGCACCACCTCAGTTTCCATCTGGACTCCTGGGATGATATTCGCAATGCAGCAGACATCATGTCGAAAAAATATATTCCAGTGGAATATGGCCCGGGACGTCACGGCCTGACCCGTGGACTGACAATCTATTTCTTTGACCCCTCTGGTAATCGTAACGAAACCTTTCATGGTGGCTATATTCGTTATCCTGATCATCCTTGCATTATCTGGGAGCACACCGATGTGGCGAAGGGGATTTTTTACTACGGTCACCAGGTGGTTGAGAGTTTCGTCACTGCTAATACCTAAGGCCGGAATTTAAGGGAGATCACAATGTCAGCAACAATACAGCTTACGAGTTTGAACTGGGATGCAGCGCTTAAAGTTGTTCGCGGAGCTCTCGAACATGCGCAAACCTTAGATATTGCTGTTTGTGCGGTGGTAATGGACCGGGGCGGTAATCAGATTGCCGCTGGCCGCGATCCGCGGGCACCGTTTCATTCCAACGGTATCGCTGCAGATAAGGCCACCACCGCCGCTGGTTTTGGTATGCCGACCAGTCAGTGGTGGGGGTTTATCGAACAGATGAATTCGCCAGGTATCACGGCGGGTTTGCCGAGTACCGACCGGTTGACCGTGTTTGGTGGCGGGGTGCCGATTTACCAGGGTGCAGAGCTGATTGCCGGTATTGGGGTGTCTGGTGGCAGTGAGGAACAGGACGAGGCTTGTGCGCGTGCTGGATTAGCGCTGGCTGGGTTGGTGGCAGAACCAGGTTAACCTGAACACTAGTTTTAAGGTTTTACAAAGGCCGGAGTTGATCCGGCCTTTGCGTTTCAACGGGTATTACCTGCTCTATTTAACAGGACACAAATGAAAGAGATAAAACACCTGATCAATGGTGAATTTGTAGGCTCGGCAAGCGGCAAGATGTTTGACGATATTAATCCGGCCACCGGAAAGTTGATTGCTAAAGTGCATGAAGGTGGCAAGGTTGAAATCGATGCTGCGGTAGCCGCTGCTCGAGCAGCCTTAACCGGTCCCTGGGGTACCATGCCGATGGAACAGCGTATGGCCCTGTTGCGTAAAGTCGCCGAAGGGATTAGTGCCCGTGCCGAAGAGTTTGCCCAGGCCGAGTCTGCAGATAACGGTATGCCAATTAGTCTGGCACGCACGGCGGCGGTACCAAGGGGCAGTGCTAATTTCACCCAGTTTGCTGAACATTTTAAGTATGTGGCCACAGAAACCTGGGAGATGGACGGCGCGTTAAATTACTCGTTACGTCGTCCGCTGGGTGTGATCGGTATTATCTCGCCGTGGAATTTTCCGTTGCTGCTGTCGACCTGGAAAATTGCGCCTGCATTGGCCAGTGGCAATACGGTGGTGATGAAGCCGTCAGAAGAAACGCCGATGACTGCCATGCTCACCGCGGAAGTGATCAATGAGATTCTGCCTCCCGGGGTTTTTAATGTGGTCCAGGGGTTAGGTGGTGACTCCGCTGGTTCGGCGTTATCAGAACATCCGGACGTTGACGGCATTACTTTTACGGGCGAAACCACCACCGGTAAGACCATCATGCGGGCAGCAGCCGACGGCCTGAAGAAGCTCTCGTTTGAGCTCGGTGGTAAAAATCCGAATATCGTTTTTGCCGATGCAGACCTTGAAGAAGCGCTGACCACTACCTTGCGTTCATCATTTGCCAATCAGGGCGAGGTTTGTTTGTGTGGGTCGCGTATCTACGTACAGCGGCCGATTTTCGATCAGTTTGTTGCTGGACTGGTGGCCAAAGTGAAAGCCAATGTGAAGGTAGGTGATCCAAGTGACCCGGCCAGCACCATGGGTTCGCTGGTATCCAAAGAACATTTCCAGCGGGTATGAGTTTTGTCGAATCGGCACGTGCCGATGGTGCTACTTTCGAATGTGGCGGCAAAGCGCCGGATAACTTGCCAGATCACCTCGCTGAAGGGGTGTTTCTTGAACCCACCGTGATCACCGGCCTGGGCCCGGACTGTAAAGCACAGCGTCAGGAAATTTTTGGTCCGGTAGTGTCGATTACGCCTTTCGATACCGAACAGGAAGTGCTGGCACTGGCCAATGACACACGCTATGGTTTGGGGGCGACCGTCTGGACCACTGACCTGGGAACTGCGCATCGCATGAGTGCAGCCCTGGAAGCGGGTATTATCTGGGTCAATACCTGGTTTCTACGTGATTTACGGACTCCGTTTGGTGGCATGAAAGGCTCCGGCATCGGCCGTGAGGGTGGGGTGCATTCGCTAGAGTTTTATTCCGAATTAAAGAACGTTTGTATCAAACTTTAAAGTTAATTATTGACACAGGAAAACATCATGGATCAGTCCAAAATTGCGGCTTACAGCAAAGAACTCTACGACGCATTGCATGCCCAGAAAACCGTGGCACCGATTACCGACCGCGAGCCGGATATTACTATTGAAGATGCCTACGCCATTCAACTGGGCATGATTCAGCTACGCATCGACAATGACGGCGATACCGTTATCGGTAAAAAAATTGGTGCCACCAGTAAAATCGTGCAAAGCATGCTTGATGTTAAGCAGCCAGATTTCGGTCATCTGCTTTCTGGCATGGCTTATAGCGATGGTGCCGAAGTATCGATCAGCAACACTTTGATTCAAACCAAGATGGAAGGCGAGATAGCCTTCGTGCTTAAAAAGGAACTATTGGGTCCAGGTATAACGGCCGCAAATGTGCTGGCAGCAACTGATTTTGTGATGCCCTGTTTTGAAATTTGTGATTCGAGAATCGATGACTGGAAAATTAAAATTCAGGACACCGTGGCTGATAATGCCTCGGCGGGTGCATTTTTGTTGGGCGACAATGCGGTGTCGCCGCATAAGGTTGACCTGAAAACTTGTGGCATGATTCTGGAAAAAAATGGCCAGATTGTAGGCACCGGTGCCGGCGCTGCAACCCTGGGTCATCCGTTAAATGCGGTTGCCTGGCTGGCCAATACCCTGGGTGCACTGGGTATTCCACTAAAAGCCGGCGAAGTTATTTTGTCGGGTTCATTGGCTAACATGGTGCCTGCTAAACCTGGTGACAGTATGCGTGTGACCATTGGTGGTATCGGCAGTGCGACCGTTAATTTCAGTTAAGTAACTATTGTCTGGCAGGCGCTGTTGTTACAGGGCCTGCCAGATGGTCGGTTGACCTTCAATCGGGAGAGTTGGGG
>JAESTY010000350.1 GCA_016763355.1 Immundisolibacteraceae bacterium | reverse complement strand
TTCTGGGGCTGGCGACCATCGCACTTCAATATGTGCCTGCGGGTCGTTCCTCAATTCTTGCCTTTACCACTCCAATTTGGGTGGTGCCCGGTGCGATCTGGTTTCTGGGTGAGCGGTTGGGCAAACTTAAATTGATTGGTTCTGTGTTTGGTATTGCTGGTGTTGCGGTGATGTTCAATCCTGCCGCGTTTGACTGGAATGACCCGGATACGCTGCTTGGCAATGGGTTTTTGCTGCTGGCGGCCATGCTCTGGGGTCTGGTAATGTTGCAAATTCGGGGGCATCGCTGGATAGGTTCGCCGTTGTCACTGGCGCCCTGGCAGATGAGCATAGGTGCCATCGCGCTGTTTTTGTTAATGCCCTGGTTTGAACCCTCTCCTCGGTTTGATCGTTCTGCAGAGTTATTTGCTGTGTTGGTCTACGCTGGGGTATTCGCCTCGGCGTTTGGCGTTTGGGGTATGGTTGCTGTTTCTCAGGCGTTACCTTCAATCAGTGTTTCTCTGGCAATGCCCGCCTCTCCGGCTATTAGTGTGGTCTCTGCAATGATCCTGCTCAGCGAGCCGATTACGTGGACTAATGCGGGTGGCCTGGTGTTGATCAGTGCCGGGTTAGTCTGTATTGCACTGGCGGAGCGCTTTGCGTCGAGGACGCGTAAGCAACAGGAGAGCCTGCCAGCGGATGGGGGTGAATCGTAAATATTGGGCTAATGTCTGGACTCAATTTATTTGATTACATAATCCATCAGTAACGGGTGCTGCCAGCAGGCCCATTAAATTTTGATAACGCCGGTTTAGGTGACTGGCAGGAGATTTTTTTATGTCACTCGACATCATTGGTGCCGGATTCGGTCGTACCGGTACCACCTCGCTCAAGCTTGCGCTGAATGAACTGGGTCTTGGCCCCTGTTATCACATGCATGATGTGTTCACTAACGAAGGCCACGCCCAGCTCTGGCGCGACGCACAGACCAGCGGTAATGCGGATTGGGATTCGTTGCTAGCAGGCCAACGGGCAGCCGTTGACTGGCCACCGAGTTTCTTCTGGCGTCAGTTGGTCGCGGCTTATCCGGATGCCAAAGTGATATTGACCGTGCGTGATCCTGAGATTTGGTACCAGAGTATTTCCACCACGATTTTTCCTGCGCAAAAGCGTGCTCTGCCACCCCAGGATGCGCCCGTCTACCCGCAAATGGTGATGCCCCGAGAAGTAATTCGTTACGGTACCTTTGATGATCGTACCGACGATAAGGATTATGTTATCGGCGTATACCAGCAGCACATCGCCGACGTGCAGGCCGGTGTGCCAGCCGATAAGTTATTAACCTATGACCTCGCAGAAGGCTGGCAACACCTGTGCGAGTTTTTAGAAGTGCCGGTGCCGGCAACCCCATTTCCCAAACTTAATACCAAAAAGGACTTTGATCAGATGATCTCTGGTTCGCAGGATCGTTAATTCAGAATCAAAACCGGCTTAGTGAAAAGCATGTAACTAAAAATCAATGAGCTGTAGGGCTACCGGCGACGGGATATGTCGCTGGGAGCGCATTTTATTCACTGCGCCGTAAACCCTCCATCGGCCGTGTATTCAGCCCCGGTCACAAAAGAAGATTCCTCTGAGGCCAAAAACAGCACCACCTGTGAAACCTCACGGGGTTCTGCGGCTCGCTTTTGAATCTGGGTCGAGAGCAGCATCTCGCCTATTTTGGGATCGTCGATATATTCTTCGGTCATACCGGTTCTGATCACTCCGGGGTGGACCGAATTGACCCGAATACCGTAGCGAGCCAGGTCAATTGCTGCGCCTTTGGTCAACATCCTCACTGCGCCTTTGCTGGCGTTGTAAGCGGCGGCATTCGGTCCGCCGACTATGCCGTAGGCAGAAGAAATATTAATGATCGAACCACCGGCCTCTTTCATCAACGGCAGAATGGTCCGACAACCGAGGAAGGGGCCTTTGGCGTTAATCGCCATTACCAGGTCCCACTCTTGCGTGGTGGTGTCTTCGAGTCGTCGTGGCATGGCAATGCCGGCGTTATTAACCAGAATATCAACCCGACCGAATGCCTGTTTGGCCTGGTCAGCGATCTGCTGCCAGTGGTTTTCATCCGCAACATCGTGCAGGGCAGATTCGACTTTTACGCCGAGGGATTTCACTAATGCCACGGTTTCGGCCAGACCGGCTTCATTGATGTCGGTGACAAAAATATCAGCACCCTGCTCGGCGAGCAGTTGCGCGTGAGTGCGGCCCATGCCGCCTGCTGCACCGGTTATTAACGCTACCTTGCCCTGCACACGTCCTGTCATGAGTCTCTCCTCTATGCGTGAATAAATATTCGGACCCGAATAATCGGGGCATACTCTATTTAATTCAAAAATTGGCACATACCGTAACACTCAGATTTGGCCTGTGGTCGCTAGTCAGTCGAATCAGCGGCCCTTAACGTTCAACCACATAGGTGAATAATGGATCTTCAACTCACAGACAAACTCGCGCTGGTAACCGGCAGTACCGCCGGTATTGGTCACGCAATCGCCATCGCGCTGGCCAATGAAGGTGCCGGGGTGATTATTAACGGCCGTACCGAACAGGCGGTGGTCGAAGTAGTCGCGGCGATGAAAGCCGACACCGGCAACGACAAAATTTATCCATTTGCCGGTGACATGGGCACCGCAGAAGCTGCGCTGGCCGTGGCCGAGCAATACCCCGATGTCAGCATATTGGTGAATAGCCTGGGGATTTTTGAAGCCAAAGCTTTTGAAGATATTCCCGATGAAGACTGGATGCGGTTTTTTGAGGTCAATGTACTCAGCGGGGTTCGTTTGGCCAGGGCATATCTGCCGGCGATGAAGCGCGAAAACTGGGGGCGGATTATTTTCATCTCCAGCGAAAGTGCGGTGCAGATTCCCGCCGAAATGGTCCATTACGGCGTCACCAAAACCGCCCAGCTGGGTGTCTCTCGTGGTATTGCCGAAACCATTGCCGGCACCGGCATCACCGTCAACAGTGTGCTGCCTGGTCCGACCAAATCTCGCGGACTGGTCGGTTTTGTCGATGAGATGGCCGAACAGTTGGGTCAAACCTTTGAGCAGGTCGAGCAGAACTTCATTAAGGAGGCCCGACCCTCTTCACTGATTAAACGCTTTGCTAATCTCGAAGAAGTCGCTTCGATGGTGGCTTATATTGCAAGCCCGTTAGCGTCTGCGACCAATGGAGCTGCATTGCGGGTTGATGGTGGCGTGATCAAGAGCGCGTTTTAATCGGGTTATTAAACTGAATAAATAAAGTGGCGGGCTTTAGGCTTTGCTTGAGCCCAGCCATACCTCGGCCTCAGTACGAGTCCGAAAAACACGGGTTTGCCAATCTGCTGAACTGTGGCCGGCGTAGACTCTCGACATGCCAAAAACCAGGTCGTCCGGACAGACCATAGCGACACGGACCCCTTTTACGATGTCAGTGGCCTGTTCATCCATCTCTGCGAGGGTTCGAGTTTCTGCAACGGTTACGTCGAATTTTTCCACACCACTTAGGTCGACGATTTGGTAGGCGAGCTCGGCCAATCGAGGGTCAGAGACCACTATCTGATTGGTCTCTATACACTCGGTGCCAGTGACAATGCCAGTGCCGATAAACTCAACTCCATGTCCATGATTTGGCCATTTTAGCTGGATAGGCATTTTCGATTCCTGAAATGAATTCTTTATAGATTGTTTTTGTTATTCGGCCACTAGCCATGAAAGCTTTATTTTAGGCTTATCAATTGTGCGAAAACAGATGTTTTAAATAGCAGGGTAATCCCCTAAAAGAGGGGTTGTTTTGTTGTCTGCGGTTGAAGTTGTCGAAATTGGCAGCCTAATAATT